>DATHUZ010000195.1:0-2286 GCA_035461725.1 Anaerolineae bacterium | reverse complement strand
GTCGATGATTTCATCCGTATCTGCCATCGAAGTATACATCCGTGAGCCTGCCAGTGTGATCAATCCCTGCGACATATACGCCGCGCCCATCTCTTCCATCATGTGCTTGCGCGGCTTGAGCTCGCGCGCCAGCTTGAGCGGGTTCTTAAAGTCGAGCAGCATCACGCCCGACGTCTCGAGGTGAACGATCGAGCCCTGGTTGTAGGCCACGTACGGCAGGCCGAGCCGGTCGATGATCGAGTTCAGGCCGCGCGTCAGCCTGTCGCCCGCCCTGCCGGCGATGACGGGCGCATTCGTCCGCTCCATCTCCAGCAGCGCGTGATAGCCGGCGACGCACGACAGGGGGTTGGCCGCCAGCGTCCCGCCGATGTAGGCGCGCTTGCCCGTGCCGCCAATGCCGGCCGCAAAGTGATTCATCACGTCGCGCCGGCCGCCGACGCCGCCGGCCATCGGGTAGCCGCCGGTGATGCACTTGCCGAATACCGTCAGGTCGGGCTTGACGCCGAAATAGCCCTGCGCCCCACCCATGCCCAGCCTGAACCCCGTGACCACCTCGTCGAAAATGAGCAGCGCGCCAAACTCGTCGCACAGCTCGCGCACCTTCTGATTAAAATCGCGATGGACGGGGCGGGTGCCGCTTTCAGGCCCCACCGGCTCGACGATGACGGCCGCCGTGCCCCCACGAACCCTGTTGGTCTGCATCAGCCGGCGCAGGGCACCGAGGTTGTTCGGGTAAAACTCTTGCGTGTGGGCGCTGGCACTGCGCGGGATGCCCGTGGCCTCCATGCGCCGCGTGCCCGGGATGTGCAAGCCATAGACCATTGGATCG
Source organism: Anaerolineae bacterium (assembly GCA_035461725.1). Lineage (GTDB taxonomy): Bacteria > Chloroflexota > Anaerolineae > JAAYZQ01 > JAAYZQ01 > JAFGIA01. Next base: position 1,457 of record DATHUZ010000195.1, on the reverse strand, counting down.
CTCCAGCCGTGGTACGCCCCGCCCGCCTTGATCACTTTTTTCTTCCCGGTGTAGGTCCTGGCGGCGCGGATGGCCGCCATGACGGCCTCTGTGCCCGAGCCGAGCATCCGGAACATCTCGATCGACGGCATAAGACGGGCGATCAGCTCGGCCAGCTTGAACTCGTACTCGTGGAACAGACCGGTGACCGGCCCACATGACTGGAGCAGCGCCACGACCTGGTCGCGTACCGCGGGGTAATTGCTTCCCAACACCGTCGGGCCGCCGGCCTGCAAAAAGTCGATGTAGCGGTTGCCGTCCACATCCCACAGGTAGGCGCCCTCGGCCCTCTCGACCGCGAGGGGGAAGGGATAGTTGAAGGCGAGGTTGTGCTGGACGCCACCGGGGATCCGCTCCCTGGCCGCCTCGTTGAGTGCCTTCGACCCGGCACACTCGCAGTGGAAGTAGCCGAGGAACTCTTGCATCCGCTCGCGCCGGATGGGGCGCATCGGCTGCTTGAGCAGCGCCTTCAGCCGGCGATAGATCTCGTCCGTGTCGTGCCACTCAGAAATCGCATAGCTCATGCTTCTTTTCCTCTTTTCGCAGCCGCGCAAAGGCGATCTCGCGCACGGCGAGCGGGATTTTGCTCACCTTGCGCCCGGTGCAGAGCGCCAGCAGGTAGGCCACGGCGCATTTTTCCAGGATCTCGACGTTGTGCAGCGCGCGCTCCAGGTCGTGCCCAAAGATGAGGGCACCATGGTTTTTCATCAGGTACGCGTTGTGGCCGTTCCCGACCTGCCTGGCGATCTTGTTTCGGAGCAGCCCGGTGCCCGAGGGCGCGTAGGGGATGATCTCCACGCAGCGGCCCAGGTAGCGCACCTGCTCGTCAAAGAGGGCGGGGATGGGGGCGTCGATCAGGGCCAGGGCGCTGGCGTGCACCTGGTGGGTATGGACGACGGCGCCGACGTCGGAGCGCGCCAGGTAGATCGCGGCGTGCATGCCGCTCTCTACCGACGGCTGGTGCTCGCCCGCGAGAGGGTTGATCTCCCAGTCGACCACGCACACGTCGGCGGGCGTCATGCGGGCATAGTCAAAGCTGGAAGGGGTGATGGCCATCGCCTGCTGCCCGGCCACGCGCACCGACACGTTACCCCCGGTGGCCATCAAGTAGCCCTGGGCAACCAGGGCCTGGCAGGCCGCCACGATCTGTCGTTGGACTGTGTCGAACTGGCTCATCCCGGCCTCTCTAATGGTGCTGGCTGATAAGGATTATACCGCACAAATGGGGCACCGGGCAAGAACTCCGGCCGTATGTGCCAGGATGAACCCATACGAGCTCGCGGACAAGACGGAGGCCCGACCTTGGTCGGGGAAGCTCGAACGCGTGGAGCCACCCCGAGCAAGCTCGGGCCCCCGCCGGGCCGGGCACGTGCAACGCCGACCCAAATGCGTTTGCCCTGCCCGCAGCGGTCGCAGCC
>DATHUZ010000194.1:0-1547 GCA_035461725.1 Anaerolineae bacterium | reverse complement strand
GGCGGGCTGGCGCTGGCACCGTCGGCGTTGGCGATGGAGCGGCGGGCGCTCGACTGAGCGCCGCTCAGTGAGACGTGGGGCCGGGCGACAGAGGTACCCCCTCGGCAGCAATCGCACGGTAGAGAGGCAGCCGGAGCCGGCGTGTCTCGGCCCAGCGCTCGCGCGCAAAGTGCCGGACTGTGGTCCGGCACGAGCGGATCGGCGGATTTTCTTCCTTGATGGTGCGCCAGGGAACGGGACGATTACCAAGAAACTGTCCCGATGCGAGGTGGGGATCGCTCGCTGCGCTCACTCGCAATGACAGTTTTTTGGGTGCTGAGTGGCGCCTGCGCCATGGCTCGGCTAGCAACGACAGATTGGGACAGGGCAGGAACAGGCCGGTGGAAGGTTTGCCCACATAGCGCAGCTGTGCTATACTGGAGCCAGACAAGGAGGCTGCATCGCGTGGCGAAAAAGCTCGACCAGATCCTGGTCGTCGACCTGGAATCGACCTGCTGGGCAGGAGATCCACCCCCCGGCGAGGAACATGAGATCATAGAGATCGGGCTGTGCGTGCTCGACGTGGCGACGGGCGAGCGTCTCGACAACCCGAGCATCCTCGTCTGCCCCACCTGCTCGCGCGTCAGCGACTACTGCCACGACCTGACTACGCTCAACCAGGAAGAGGTCGAAGGAGGCATGACGCTGGCGGACGCGTGCCGCATCCTGCGCGACGAGTACCGCGGGCGCAGCCGCGCCTGGGCGAGCTGGGGCGATTACGACCGCAAGCAGCTCCGCCGCGAGTGCCAGGCCAAGGGGATCGAGTACCCGTTTGGCGACAGGCACATCAACGTCAAGACGCTCTTTGCGCTGGTGCGCGGGCTGAAAAAAGAGGCAGGGCTCGACACGGCTCTCGAGATGCTCGGCTTCCCGCTCGAAGGCACCCACCACCGCGGCGCCGACGACGCGTGGAACATCGCACGCATCCTGGTGTGGCTGCTGGACGCGGCGCGTGCGGGCGGCGAGGCGGCCCTGGCACGCGACGTAGAACCGATCACACACACCGCGGATTCCCACCTCACGCGCGAAGCGGCGGCACACCGGAGCGAGGAGACAGCGTGACCTACGATTTTGATTCGTGCCCCGACCGGCTGACCACCGAGAGCGCCAAGTGGCACCGCTACGGCGAGGACGTGCTGCCCCTGTGGGTGGCCGACATGGATTTCTGTTCAGCACCGGCCATCGTCGAGGCGCTGCAAGAGCGGGTGGCACACGGCGTCTTTGGCTATCCCACAGAGCTGCCCGAGCTGCGCCCCGTGCTGCTCGACTGGATGGAGCGGCACTACCACTGGTGCCCCGCCCCGGAAGCCATCGTCTTTGTACCCGGGGTCGTGGTGGGCTTTAACGTCGCCATCCGCGCGGTGACGGCGCCCGGAGACGGCGTGCTGGCGCAGACCCCGGTTTACTATCCGATCCTGTGGGCGCCGGGCAACCACGGCTGCCTGCTCGATCAGATGGAGCTGACGCGCCGGCCGGATGGGCAGTACGAGATCGATTTCGACCGGTTC
>DATHUZ010000193.1:0-13957 GCA_035461725.1 Anaerolineae bacterium | reverse complement strand
CATCAGGCGCATGACGTGGGGTGGGAAGCAGCCGCGCACGGTGGCGCGCTTGAGCCCGGGGATCGACGCCGGCAGGCTGTACACCTCGTCGTGGGGCACCAGGTAGACGGTCTGCTCGCCGATCTGGTCGTGAAAGCGGACCAGCTTGCCGCCGGACATGGGGGGCGCGGCGCGCCAGGCGCCGTCCTCGTAGTAGGTCTCGGCCCGCTCCGTGGTGGCGGGGTCGAACTCCCAGAGGGTGGTGGTGAGCAGGCCAGGGGCGGGCGCCAGGCAGCGAAAGGCGGCGAAATGGATGTCGGCGGTGTCGACCTGGTCGAGCAGCTCCATGGCGCGGCGGACCATCATGTTGGTGATGCCGGGCGTGGCGCCCGTGCCGGGCACGAAGGTGATGCCCTTACGCCGGGCCTCGGCGTCGAGGGCAAATTGTGGGTCTTCGGACGACAGGTCGCAGCCGGGGACGCCGGCCTGGACGCAGGCACGAGTGACAGGGAGGTCGAATTTGAAGGGAAGGCCGTTCATGACGACGTCGTAGCGTGGGAACGCGCGCAGCAGCGCGTCATAGTCGCTCGCGTCGAGCCGGATTGCCGTCAGCCGCGGGTCGCCGATCTCGTCGACCAGGTGTTGGGCGGCCTCGAGATCGTAATCGGCGACGACGATCTCGTCAAATTCGCCGAATTGTGCCAGGTCGCGGGTCGCTTCTCGCGCAACGGCGCCTGCGCCACCAAGGGCGAGGATGCGCATGGGTATCTGTCTCCTTTCTCGTGGAAGGTTGGAGAGCCGGCCTTCAAACCCTCCGACCTTCGAGTCTATGTGCCCGTAAGATCGACCAGGCCAAGCTGTGCGATTCGCTCCGGGCCGGGGATCCCGTCAGGGGTCCAGCCGCGCAGGGTGTAGAGGTCGTCGAGCATCAGGTCCAGGTCGGGGACAACGCCGGCGGCGGAGCCGGTGGGGCGCGGCTCGTGCAGAAAGCGATGCGGCAGCGTGTCGTCGGCACGGGTCATACCGAGGCGGTGGTTGATCAAACGCTTAAGGTTGTGCAGCCGCTCGCCCGTGTCGAGCACGTCGCCGGCACTCCAGCCCCAATCGAGCGCGACGTTCACCAGGTCGGCGACGTTTTGCGGCGTGACGCTGCCCTTGGCAATGAACTTGCAGATGCCGAGTGGGTTGTAGGCGGCCATATAGTTCTGAAAGTCGTACGCCACCTTGCCCTTGCCGGTGCTGTCGAGACGGTCCCATTCCTCGGGGTCGTACCACCCGGGGTAACGGGTGCCGTAGCCGATCCAGTAGGTGAGCGCCTCCAGGTGGCAGGCGCCGCGCACGGCGGTGGCATAGTTGGCCGCCATACTGACGAACGCGCGCGGATCGTGGTATGCCGGCTCCAGGCCCTTGACGTGCAGCGCGAACGCCTCGGCTTGGGGGCTGATGCGCCGGGCGGCGGCGCGCACGCCGTCGGCGAGCAGGACGCCGATCCCCTCGCGCCGCGCGATTCCCTCGACGGCGGCAATGATCGCGTCGGCACTGCCCCACGCCAGGTCGATGCCGCCCGTATCCTCGTCGTCGATCAAACCCTTTTCGTACGCCTCCATCGCAAAGGCGATGGCGCCTGACGTGCTGATCGTGTCCAGGCCGTAGCGGTTGCACAGATCATTGACATAGGCGATGGCATTGACGTCGTCGCACAGGCAGTTGCCGCCAAAGCCGGCGAGCGTCTCGTACTCGGGGCCGTGGCCACGCACCCCGGCGTAGGGGCCGTCCTGGATGTGCATATTCTTGCCGCAGCCGATAGGACACGCCCAGCAGTGGGTGTGGCGCTCGAAAATCGTCTCGGCCATGCGCTGGCCCGAGATGGCGTCCGCACGGTCCCAGCTCCCCAGGGTCCAGTTCTTGAGCGGCAAATCGCCGAATTTCTCGGTGGCGGGCACGCCGCCGGCGGTGCCGAGCAGCGACAGGCCGGCGGTGCCATTATCCTTGATATAGGCGTTGATGTCGCGCACGAACTCGCGAAAGGCCTTCACGTCGGGGTAAGCGGGCTTGTCCTTGCCGCGCGCCACGATGGCTTTGAGCCGCTTTGAGCCCATGAGCGCGCCCATGCCACCGCGACCGGCGGCCCTGGCGTGCTCCTGTCCTCCCTGCATGATGGCTGCCAACCGCACCAGGTTCTCACCCGCCTGGCCGATGATACCCATCTGGGCCTTGGAGTCGGTTTCTTGCCGGAGCTGCTCGAACGTGTCGTAATGGTCGCTGCCCCAGAGGTGGGCGGCGGGCCGGATCTCGACCTCGCCGTCGTGGATCCAGAGGTAGACGGGCTCGGGAGACTGACCGGTGACGACAACGCCGTCGAACCCGGCAAAGCGGAGCTCGGCACCCCAATGGCCACCCATATTGGCCTCGTTCCAGATGCCGGTGAGCGGCGAGCGCCCGCACCAGGAACTGCGGCAGCCGGTGGGGGAAAAGGTCCCGGTGAGCAGGCCGTTGAAGGCGTAGAGTGGGCTGGCAGGGTCGAGTGGGTCGAGGGCGGGGTCCATTTCCTGATAGAAAAGCTTGGCGGCGAGCCCACTGCCGAGCAGGTAGTGGCGCACGTCATCGTCGGGAATGGGGTCGACCTGGTGTCCTCCTGTGGACAGGTCGACGCGGAGGAGCTTGCCGGTATAGACGTAGGGCATGGTAACCTCCGATCTGTACATGGTGGTGCTGCGTGGGCTCATTATACCCGAAAAGCGGCAAGGTGTCTAGAACGCGGGCCGGCGCGAGCAGAGCACTGCTGGTGTTTGCACTTTTCGGAGAGGGTGTGATATACTCGCTGAGCCTGGTGACATACGCGAGGTGGGCCGTGGGGTAGGAGGCGCGTGCGATTTGCGCTCGATAAAGAAAACTTGAGTATAGCGAGTTTTTGATGTATAATTTGGTTGTGCACCGGAGGAAAGACCGGTGTAACATTGGAGGCGGTCCATCATGCACCGTTTGCTGGTGATCAACCCTGGCTCCACATCGACAAAGGTTGCCGTGTACCAAGACGAGCAGCCTTTGTTTGTGGAGACGCTGCGCCACTCGACAGGGCAGATCTCGACGTTCCCACATCTTCTCGATCAGTATGGGTTTCGCCTGGAGGCGATTCTCGACTTGATGGAAGGAAAAGGGGTGCCGCTTTCGACGTTGTCGGGCGTGGTGGGGCGCGGGGGGCTGCTGCGCCCGATCCCGAGCGGCACCTACCGGGTGAGCGAGCGGATGGTGGAGGAGCTGTGGCGACGCGACAAGGAGCGGGAGCACGCTTCGAACCTGGGAGCGCTGCTCGCGGACGTGATCGCGGGCCGGGCGGGAGTACCGGCATTTATCGTAGACCCGGTGTGTGTGGACGAGTTCGACGACATTGCGCGTATCTCGGGCCTGCCCGAGATCGAGCGGCACAGCCTGTCGCACGCGCTGAATATCAAGGCGGTGGCGCGCCGCGCGGCGGATGAGCTGGGACGGCCGTACCCTGACCTGAACCTGGTGATCGTGCACCTGGGAGGCGGGATCTCGGTGACGGCGCACAGGCGTGGCAGGATGGTGGACGTGAACCAGGCGCTGGACGGCGGGGGGCCGTTCGCGCCCGAGCGGTCGGGCGGGCTGCCGGTGGGCGACGTGGTGCGGATCTGTTACGGCGTGCGCCCGTTCGAAGGGCTGAGCCTCACGTACGAGCAGATGTTCAAAAAGCTGGCGGGCAAGGGTGGATTGGTGGCCCACCTGGGCACCAACAGCGCCGTAGAGGTGGAAGAGCGGATCGCAGCCGGCGACGAGCACGCGCGGCTGATCTATGAAGCGATGGCATATCAGATCGCAAAAGAGATCGGCGCCATGGCGACTGTGCTCGCGGGCGACGTCGACGCGGTGGTGATCACGGGTGGTGTGGCGCATTCAGAGATGCTGATCGGGTGGATTCGCGAACGGGTGGGGTGGATTGCACGGCTGCTGATCTATCCAGGAGAGGACGAGATGCTGGCCCTGGCGCAGGGAGGCCTGCGCGTGCTGACCGGCATCGAACAAGCGCGGGAGTATTGAACCAGATTCGGCGCCTCGCCAGCGACGTCGAGCGCGAGGAGGTAGAGGATGGCAAAAAAGCGAGTGCTGTGCATCGAGGACCACCCGGAGATGATCGAGCTGATCCGGGTGATCCTCGAGCGAGTGGGATTCCAGGTGGAAGGGGCCGTGGGCGGTAGAGACGGCCTGAAGGCTCTGCAGGAGAACCCACCTGACCTGTTGCTGCTCGATCTGATGATGCCTGACGTCGACGGGTGGGAAGTGTACCGCCAGATGAAGGCGGACGAGAAGCTGAAGCGAGTTCCCGTGATCGCGGTGACGGCCAAGGCGCAGAGTATCGACCGCGTGCTGGCGATGCACATCGCGCGGATGGATGGTTTCATCACCAAGCCGTTCGGGCCGAAAGAGCTGGTGACAAGCATCGAGCGGGTGATGGGAGGGCTGCCGACGGCGGACAAGGTGAGTGGCGAGGACGCCACGAAAGAGGATGACGTGGAGACGCCGGCAGGGAGCCCAGCGCCCCAGGATCGGGAGCGTGTATCGTGAGGGACCGGATCGCGTCGTGGCTGCGAAGGAATGAGGGGCATATCGTCCCTGCCTGGATCAAGCTCGTCCGCTTTCGCGGCGGCGAACGCGATCGATCGCTCACGACAAAAGAGCTGGAGCGCCAGTTCTTTAGCGATTTCTACCAGTCATTCGTGCACGCAGTCGAGTCGGGTAATCTGGAACGGGTGGGGCAGGTGCTGGAGCGGATCGCTGCGGCGCGCGTCGAAGAAGAGTTTCAGCTCGGCGAGACGCTCGACATTTTTATCCTGTTGAAGGAGCTGCTGTGGGAGCGGATCGACGACGCGCACTCGCCACAGACACTGATGGCGTGGCGGCAGGGGATCGAGCCGGTCTTTGACGGCTGTTTCCGGCTGCTGGGGCAGGCGTTCACGCGCGCAAGCCGCGCGCTGCTGTCGGAGCGGCTGATCGAAGCCGAGTTCATGACGCGACGACTGGCGATTGCCACCGAGGAGGCGGATCGGGCGCTTTCGCGGCTGCGGATCCTGTACAACGTGTCACGCGCGGTGAGCTCGACACTCGACCAGCGGCAGATCCTGGCGGCGGTGGCCGAGAACCTGAGCTCTGTGTCACAGGTGGACCGCTGTGCGGTGTGGCTGGCGGACAGCGACGGGCGCGAGCTGTCGCTGGCGGTGGCGCACGGTATCGAGGCGGGGCGGCTGCACGGGGCTTTTTTGCCGCTCGAGGACAATCACTCGGTGCCCGTCCGGGCGTTTGTAACGCGCAAGATGCAACTGGTGACACACATCGACGACGAGGACACGGAGATGAGCGCTCTGTTTCGCCAGCGTATGCTGTTGGCGGTGCCACTGCCGGGAGAGGAGTGGCCGGTGGGCGTGGTGACCGTCGACCGGCTGGCGAGCGATCGCCCGCTGGAGACGGCGGTAGTCGAGATGGTGCAGTCGGTGGTTGACCAGGCGGGCGTGGCGCTGCAAAAGGCGCGGCTGTACGAAGAGCTGGTGGAGCTGAACCGGCACCTGGACCATCGTGTGCAGGAGCGCACCGAGGAACTGGCACACCTGAACCGCGATCTGAGCAAGCTGAACAAGAAAAAGTCCGATTTCGTGGCGATCGCGGCACACGAGCTCAAGACGCCGCTGACGCTGGTTCAGGGGTATGCCGAGATGCTTGCCGAGTCGGGGGTATACAACCTGCCGCCGGAAGTGATGAACCGCCAGGTGGCGGGGATCATCAAGGGGGTGGACCGGCTGCGGACGATCGTCGAGGACATTATCGACGTATCACTGATCGATACAGAGGTGCTGTCGTTGAGCATCGAGCTGACGTCGATGTATAACGTGGTCGAGATGGTGTGCCGGGATTGGATGGAGGTGGTGCAGGAGCGCAAACAGCGGCTGGTGCTGCACCGGTTCGACGATCTGCCGTACATCGAGGGGGACGCGCTGCGCCTACACCAGGTGTTTGGCAATATCATCGGCAACGCGATCAAATACACGCCGGATGGCGGCAAGATCGAGATCACGGCGCGGCAGCTCGAAGCGGAGCCAGGCCGGCCTCCATTTGTCGAAGTGGTGGTGGTGGACACAGGGGTGGGCATCAACCTGGACGAGCAGGACCGCATTTTTGACAAGTTCTACCGGGTCGAGAGCCCAGAGCTGCACTCGAGCAGCAAGACGCGATTTATGGGTGCCGGGCCGGGTCTCGGGCTGACGATCGCTAAGGGGATCGTGGAGGCGCACGGTGGCCGCATATGGGTGGAGAGCGAGGGACACGACGCAGTGCGTTGTCCGGGCAGCCAGTTTCACGTGCTGCTGCCCGTGCGCTCCGCGTGGGGTGACTTTCAGGCGCGGGCAGATATTGGAGAGGTGGTGTCGGAGCACGTTCGCGGGAGTGTGCTAGACGACTCGTCGACGGGCTGACACAAGTTCACATACATAGGAGTATGATCGACATGAATGTTTCGAAGCGTGTGCAGAACCTGCCGCCGTATGTGTTTGCGCGGCTTGGCAAGCGGCTGCGGGAACTGAAGCAACAGGGGCATGATATCATCCAGCTCGACATCGGAAGCCCCGACCTGCCGCCGCCGCCGCGGATCATCGATGCGATGTACTCGGCCAGCCAGAGTCCTTCGGAGCACGGCTACGGCGGCTTTTACGGGATACCGGAGCTGCGCCAGGCGATGGCGACGTACTATGAGCGTCGCTTTGGGGTAAAGCTCGATCCGGAAAAGCAAGTGGCCGCTCTGATCGGGTCGAAAGAGGGGATCGCCAACGTAGCGCTGGCCTTTGTCGATCCAGGCGACCCGGTGCTGGTGCCCGATCCGGGCTACCCGACGTACAGCCTGGGGACGCTGTTGGCCGGGGGTGTGCCGCATCCGGTGCCGCTCCTGGAGGAAAAGGGGTTCCTGCCCGAGCTGTCGGAGATCCCGGCCGACGTGGCGCGGGAGGCCAAGATCTTGTGGCTGAACTATCCGAACAACCCGACCGGGGCGATCGCGCCTGTGTCGCTGCTGGAAGAGGCTGTGGACGTTGCACGGCGCTACGACCTGCTCGTGTGCTACGATAACCCGTACTGCGACGTGACGTTCGGCGACTATGTCGCACCGAGCATCTTGCAGGTGCCGGGGGCGATGGACGTGGCGGTCGAGTTCAACTCGCTGTCCAAGACGTACAACATGGCGGGCTGGCGAGTGGGGATGGTGGTCGGGAACGGGACCGCCGTGGAGGCGCTGGCGCGGACCAAGACGAACATCGACTCGGGTATCTTTTTGCCGATCCAGCGGGCGGCGGTGCTGGCGCTGACGGGCGACCAGAGCTGGCTGAAGGAGAGGAACGAGATCTATTGCGAGCGACGGGATATCATCCTGGAGACGCTGCGGGCGCTGGGCATCGAGGCCGCTACCCCACAGGCCAGTCTCTATATCTGGGCCAAAGTGCCAAAGGGCGATACGTCAGCCGAGTTCGCAGAGCGCCTGCTGGAAGGCGCCGCGATCAGCGTCACGCCCGGCACCGCGTTTGGCGCGCAGGGGGAGGGATATGTGCGCATCTCGCTGGGGATGAGCACCGAGCGGATTCGCGAGGCGATGGAGCGGCTGGCGCGGCTGGAGCTGTGATGGAGATTGCTTCGGCCCAAGCGACAGGCCTCGCAATGACAGGAGTGAAAGAAAAAGAGGGTGGCGCATTAAGCAGTTGATCGAGTATACGCAAGCAAACGAGCGCGCGCTGCTGGTGGGGGTGCAGCTCAAGAACCGGTCAGAGGGCTGGGATCTGGAGGACTCGCTGTCAGAGCTGGGGCAGTTGGCGCTGACGGCAGGGCTCGACGTCGTGGGGCAGACGTGGCAGCGGCTGGATCAGTATCACGCGGCGACGATGGTGGGCGCGGGGAAGGTGGAAGAGGTCGCCGAGCTGCGCCACGATCTGCAGGCCGGGGTGATTGTGTTCGACGAGGAGCTGTCGCCGCGCCAACTGCGGAACCTGGAAGAGGCGCTGGGCGAGGAGGTGAAGGTGCTGGACCGCACCAGCCTGATCCTCGATATTTTCGCCCAGCACGCCCGCACGCGTGAGGGCCAGCTTCAGGTGGAGCTGGCGCAGTATGAGTACCGGCTGCCGCGGCTGACGCGCGCCTGGACGCACCTGGCGCGGCAGGCGGGCGGCGGGGCGGCGCGCGGCGGCACAGGCGGGGTGGGGCTACGCGGACCGGGTGAGACGCAGCTCGAGGTGGACAGGCGCGAGATCAACCGCCGCGTGGCGCAGATCCGCGAGGACCTGGAGCAGGTGCGCCGGCACAGAGCGCTGCACAGGCGACAGCGGAAGCGGATGGCGATGCCCGTGATTGCCATCGTCGGTTATACCAACGCGGGCAAGAGCACGCTGCTCAACGCGTTGTCGGGTGCCGACGTGCTGGTGGAGGACAAGCTGTTCGCGACACTCGACCCGACGACGCGGCGCGTGCAACTGCCGAGCGGGCGCGAGGTGCTCTTTTCGGACACGGTCGGCTTTATCCAGAAGCTGCCGACGCAGTTGGTGGCCGCTTTTCGCGCCACGCTGGAAGAGATCGCCGAGGCGGACGTGATCTTGCACGTGCTCGACGTGACGCACGAGCACGCCGGCCTGCAAAGTGAGACGGTGATGGACACGCTCGCGGATCTCGACGTGCTGGACCGGCCGGTGGTGCTGGCCCTGAACAAGATCGACCGCGTGCAAGACGCCGACATGGTGGCCGAGTGGCAAGAAGAGTATCCTGACGCGGTGCCGATCTCGGCGAGAGAAGAGGACGGCCTGGAGCAGTTGTTGGAGCAGGTCGAAAGGGCGCTGCGTGCCGATCTGCTCTACCTCAAGGTACTGGTCCCATACGACCGCGGCGAGCTGGCCGCGCTCTTTTACGAGCACGGTGTGGTGATCGAGAGCACACATGCCGGCGATGGGACCGTGATCGAGGGGTACGTGCCGCGCCGCTGGCTGGATCGCTTTCGAGCGTACCTGATCTGACAGGAGGCAAGCTCCCGTATGCAACCGCAAGCCGGGCACAATCGAATTCGAGTTTTGCTGATCGTCGTCGTCGTGGTCGCGGTGATCGTGGCGCTGGTGGTGGTTTTCTGGCCGTGGCTGCGGCCGTGGCTGCCACACCCAGGCCTGATCGACGCGTGGGTACGTTATCTGGCGGTGGATCTGAACATCGGGCGTTGGGGTCCGGTGGTGACATTGCTCCTGGTGGCAATCATCGAGCTGGTGTGGGTGCTGATCCTCGGCCGGCGCAGCGGAGCGTACGAGCGGCAGTGGAAGCGACTGGAGCGGGTGCATAGCCACGAGCTGGAGCTGCTGGAGCAAGAGATCACGCTGCTAAAGGAGGAACGGCGCGGCCTGCGGGCCGAGCTGGCGCTGCGGGAGGATCTGATCCGCGAGGAGAAGGCGCGGCTGTGGGTGCAGTTCGACGACCTGCAGCGCGCGAGCGGGCTGCTGCGGCCGGACGGCACGAGCCGGTGGGAGACGGGCGTCGCGGTGCTGTTGAGTCCGACCGCGCTTTCAGAGGTACCGGAGATGGCAGCGAACGTGCGCGGTGACTGGCGCCAGATCATCTCGCAACTGGAGCGGATCGAGATGATCTCGGCGGTGACGACGCAGCACGGCCAGAGCGCGATAGAGATGCAGCAGCGTGCCGACGAGCTGCTGCGCCTCGGCGCGGCGTGTTACTACCTGGGGCAGTATGAGCGGGCGATGGCGCACTATACGCGCGCGATCGAGCTGGCGCCGAACGTGCCGGAAGCATATATCAACCGGGGCGTGGTGAACCAGGCGCTGTCGCGCTACCAGCCGGCACTTCAGGATCTGGATCGTGCCTTGAAGGCGGGCGAGCACGCGTGGGCATACCTCTACCGCGGCCTGATCCGCGAGGAGCAGGGTGACAGAAAGCGCGCCATGGAGGACTATACACGGGCGCTGAGGGTGAACCCCGACTTTGTCGAGGCGTATTACCGGCGCGGGCGGCTGTATGCTGCGATGGGTGAGCACGACAAGGCGTTCCAGGACCAGAACAGAGCCGTGGGGCTGAGCGTGCATAACGCACCGGCCCTGACAGCACGCGGGGTGGCGCGCGCGGCACTGGGGGACATGCAGTGGGCGCTGAACGACCTGGACCAGGCGTGTGCTCTGGCACCGAGATTACCGGATGCTTTCTTTGAACGCGGCAAGGTGCGGGTCGATCTGGAGATGCACGATGAGGCGCTGGGCGATTTCCGGCGCGTCATCGAGCTGGCACCCGAGGTGGCGCCAACGTACGTGGCGCGTGGTGACACCTACATGCTGCTGGAGGAGTATACGCAGGCGGTGGCCGATTACGATCGGGCAGTCGATCTGCAGCCCAAGAACGCGGCGACCTATTATGCCCGCGGACGCGCGCGCCTGGCACTGCGTGAGTACAGGAGGGCGATCGAGGATTTCGAGCGCGCGTTAGAGCTGGAGCCGGCCATGGCCGCAGCCCTGGCGAGTCGTGGGTCGGCCTACGAGAAGGTGGGCGAGTATGATCAGGCGATCCGCGACCTGGATCGCGCTATCGCCCTCAACCCGGATCTCGCGTTGGCATACTATAACCGCGGCCTGGCGTATGGGAGCATGGGCGAATATGACAAGGCAAGCCGCGATCTGAACCGCGCAGTGGAGCTGGACCCGACACTCGCCAGCCAGGAGCACGGCGTGGCAAGGGCTCACGCGTAGCGCGGGAGGTACGGAGCGTGACCTTTTTCGAAGCGCAGGCGCGGCGCGCGAAAGAGGAGAGGCGGCTGCCGGGCCGCCGGAGGGGGGAATGAGCCAGTATCTCGACAAACTCGAAAAGGCGCCAGGAGTGCCTGTGCTGATCGGTGTCGCCCTGGTGGTGCTGAACCTGATCGTGCGCCTGGTGCTCTATTTTGTTCTTCCACCTGGAGAACCTGTGAATTTTCTCCTCTTTCTCCTGACGGACGCCAATCTGCTGCTCCACCTGGGGATCGCCGTCAGCGTCATTGGCCTGCTCGTGGGAGACGTGCTGTAGTCTGCAGCGTGCGATGAGGATCGTCGCCACGGCCGACCTGCACTATCATCAGCGCTGGTCGGAGGCGCTGCGCCACCTGGTAGCGGACGTGCGGCGTGAAGAGCCGGATTGTTTGATCGTCGCCGGCGACGCCGGCCACCCCCTATCGCGGTTCGAGCAGGGGTTGGCCCTTTTTTCAGCCCTCAAGTGCCGTAAAGTGGCGCTGGCCGGCAACCACGACGTCTGGTCGGGTGAGCAGAGCAGCCAGGTGCTGTGGGATCACTTGCTGGAGGAAGCAGCGCACCGGGCAGGGTTCGCGTGGCTCGACCGTGAGAACGTGCGTCTCGGCAGCCTGGGCATCTGCGGTACGATCGGCTGGTACGATTATTCGGCCCGCGACCCGGACCTGGTTCTCCAAGCCCGTGACTACTATATCAACAAGGGGATGTTTAATAACGACGGGAACTATGTGGACTGGGAGCAAACGGACCCCGGGTTCGCGGCGTCGGTGCTGACCGCGTTCGCACGGCGGCTCGACGCGCTGTGCCAGGATGAGCGGGTGACGCAGGTGCTGGTGGCGACACACATCCCGCCGTTCGCGGAGAACCTGGTGCGCAAGCCCGAGGACGTGGCGTGGAACATCCGAAATGCGTACACCGGGAACCTGACGTTGGGGAGGCGGATCGTGCGCTGCCCGAAGGTGACGCACGTGGTGAGCGGCCACACGCACCGGGGAGGGCGGTGGCAGATCGAGACGCCGCACGGGATGGTCGAGTCGCACGTGGTAGGGAGCGATTATGGCCGGCCGGGGTACGTGGTGATTGACTTGCCGTGGATCACGCCGGTGTAGCGGCGTGTTGATGGACGCCCGAGCTTGATCGGGAGGCCTGGGCGGCGGCACACCCCGAGCAAGCTCGGGCCTCCGGACGGGATCAATTTGGAGTTTGCCACGCGGCGTGGGCGCGGCGCAGCCACTCTTTTTCCGCTTCGAAGCTAAGCGCTTCCAGCGCTGCCGGCCAATCGAGCCACACGCGCTCGAACTGCGGCTCGGAGGCGAGACGCGGGGCGGCGGGGGGCAGGCGGAGGAGAAAGTAGTGCTCGTCGCGCCGGTAGTGGGTGTCGTGCCAGTCGAACTCGACGAGCTGCGCGCCTAGGTCCGCGAGGACGTACACGTGGGGCAGGCCGGCCTCTTCGGCGACTTCGCGCAGGGCGGTGTCGAGGTCGCGCTCGCCAGGCTCGACGTGGCCCTTGGGCAGGCGCATCTCGGCGCGGCCGCCGGGACCGGGGCGGTCGCGGCGGTGGAGGAGGAGGACATGGCCTGTCGTCTCGTCGACGACAATGCCGCCCGCGGCGCGATATTCCTTGATGATCAGGATCCGCTCCTTGTGGTGAGACGGCGGCTGAAGCCGCTACTAAGAACCTAGGGAGGTGCCTGCAGTGGAGGCACCTCCCCAAATCTAGTACCTAATCCCCAGCATCCAATATCTAATCCCGGATAGCCCCTACGGTGCGTAGCGGAATGGGTGGCGCGCGGCGGCCTTTTCGGCGACGAGCTCGTCGAGCGTCGGGCGGCCTTCGAGCGCCTTGCGGATGGCACCCCGCATGGCCTTGTAGTTGTTGATCTTGATGCGCTGGCGGATGCTGGCAGCAGGGTGGACAAAGACGTTGGCGATGAGGCAAATGTCGTCGGCCAGCTCGGCAGGCAGGTTGTGGTGCTCGATGGCGTGGTCGAGGGCGAGCTTGACGCCGCTGGCGGCCTCTTCGTAGACGAGCTGCCGCGCTTTGGCCCCGCGCACGGTGACCGTCGGCACGAGGAGGGTGAGCGGGTGGTCGCTGATGACGGCGAGCTCGTGGCCCGGGCGCGGCTCCTGCCGGGCACGGGCGATGGCCTTGCCCACGGGGCCGTCTTTTGTGCCGATCAGCAGGTCGATGTGGGCGATCTCGGAGAAGGGCGGGCCGGCGAACCCCTCGCCGACGCAGAGGGTGAGGTCGCAGGTGGGGGGCGGGACGTCGGCGGGCAGGGCGTACTGTACCTCGCGCCCGCCCAGCGTGACGGTCGTGGTCCCGATCTTGCCCAGGTTCTCGAGCTGGGTGCGCAGATCCTCGTAATCCTCGCGCTCGAACTCGCCGCCGCGGATGAAGGGCAGGCGCGCGTCACTCATGCCGGGCAGGCCGGCCATGCGCAGCCCTTCTTTCATCGCCTGCGGGCCGCCCTTGCGCACGGCCAGCCGGGTCAGGATCTGCAGGTCCTTCTGCCGCCTGCGGACAAACTCAACATCGCCCCGCCGGGCGGCCTGGTGGATCTCTTGCCAGACGTCGGGCACCAGGTTGGCGGAGGCGAGGATGGCACCGTCGGCGCCGGCGAGGAGCGCCGCGCCGACCACCTCGTCGTGCCCCACAAAGAGGCCGATGGTGCCGCCGAGCTTTTCGATGGCCGCCATAAAGAAGGGCATGTCGCCCGACGAGTCTTTCATGCCGACGACGTTGTCAAAGGCGAGCCCCATGCCTTCGGCCGTCCACCAGCGAAAGTGGGTGCCGGCGGTCTGCGGGATGTTGTAAAGGACGATGGGCAGACCGATGGCGTCGACCTGCTGGTAGTGGTCGAACACCTCGTTGAAGGCGGGCTTTAAGAAGTAGGGGGCCACTACCAGGGCGCCGGTGGCGCCGGCATCTTTCGCCCAGCGCGTCAGCTCGACCGTCTCGATCGTGCTCTGGCAGCCGGTACCCGCCAGCACCGGGACGCGGCCCGCGACCTCGTCGATGGCGATCTCGATGAGACGCTTCTTTTCGTCGAGCGTTAGCGAGCTGAACTCGCCGGTCGTGCCGTTCGGGACGACGCCGTCCACGTGGGGCAGGACAAAGCGGATCAGGGCGCGGAAGGCCTGCTCGTCGATCTCGTCGTCAGGCGTAAAGG
>DATHUZ010000192.1:0-2330 GCA_035461725.1 Anaerolineae bacterium | reverse complement strand
GGATTGGGGATTGGTAGATTGGTACGAACGGACCAATCTACCAATCCCCAATCTACCAATCTCCCCTGGAAAGGAAGAATGAACATGACCACAGACCGCCCCGCCATCGAGCCGATCCGCACAGCCTTTCGGCTCCAGTTCCTCGACGACGAACAGTTGGATCGGATGCAAGAGGCCACGCTGCAGATCCTGGAAGAGGTGGGCGTCAAGTTCCCGTCGGAAAAGGCGCTGGCGATTTTTTCCGACTATGGCGCCGTCGTAGACCACGATGCGCAGGTGGTCAAGATCTCGCGCGACCTGGTGTTTCGCGCCATGGCGACGGTGCCGCGCTATTTCGGAGTGGGCGCGCGCGAACCCGGGCTCGACTTTTGCCTGGAAGAGGGGGTGACCTACTTTACCACCGATGGCTGCGGCGTGGAGGTGGTGGATCTCGACACGGGTGCGCAGCGGCCGTCGTGCAAGGCCGACGTGGGCACGATGGCGCGCGTGGCCGACTATTTGCCCTCGATCGCCTTTTACTGGCCGATGGTGAGTGCGCAAGATTATGGGGCCACCGCCCCCCTGCACGAGCTGGACGCGTCGTGGAACAACACGGCCAAGCACGTGCAGAGCGAGACGCTGATGGGTGAGGTGCCGGCATGCTATGCCGTCGAGATGGCGACGGTGCTGGCCGGCAGCCGGGAAGCACTGCGCGAGCGGCCCCTCTTTTCCCTCGTGCTGTGCACCATCGCGCCGCTGGCGCAGGACCAGGAGGGGATCGAGGGCGCACTGGTGCTGGCGGAGGCGGGCATCCCCGTCGCCTTTCTGGCGATGCCGACGCTCGGCACGACGTCGCCGGCGACGCTGGCGGGGGCATGGGCGGTGGGCGATGCCGAGATCATCAGCGGGACGGTGCTGCTGCAGCTCGCCCACCCCGGCGCGCGCGTGTCGCACTCGATCATGCACGGCTGGGCCGATCCGCGCTCGGGCAGCTATGTGCCCTATCCGCTCGACGCCCGCGGGCGTTACGCGCCGGTGGCGATGGCCCACCACTGGGGCATGCCCGCGTTCGGCGGCGCGTTCGGCACCGAGAGCCCACGCCCCGGCACCTGGCAGGCCGCGGCGGACGTGGCGTGTGACCCGCTGCTGATCGGCCTGGCGGGCGCAGAGTGGGTGACGGGCATCGGGCTGAACCGCAGCTTTACGCTGCTCTACCCCGAGTCGATCGTGCTCGACGACGAGCTGTACCACCGCGCCCGCTACGCCCTGGCGGCGACCGGCGTCGACGACGAGTCGCTGGCACTCGACGCCATCGCGAGCGTGGGGCCGGGCGGCCATTATCTGCGCGAAAAACACACGCGGCGCCACATGCGCAGCGCCATGGTGCCCGGCATCGCCCACCAGGCGGGGCCCGACGGCAAGTACCGCGACCCGCTGGAGGTGGCTCGAGAAAAGGTGCGCTGGATCCTCGACAACCACCACCCGGAGCCGCCAGAGCGCGCGCAGCAGGAAGAGATGGCGAGGATTTTGGCGGCGGCGGATCGGGAGCTAGGGTAGATTGGGGATTGGTAAATTGGGGATTGGTAGATTGGTAAATTGGGAACCGGTGTGACCAAATTACCAAGCTACCAAGCTACCAAGCTACCAAGCTACCAACTCGTTAGTGAGGGGGCCGAATGACAGGCACACTTCAACCCACCCTGACCCACGCGGATGTTGAGCACTTTCACGAACAGAGCCTGGATCTGCTGGAGCGGGTGGGGATCGAGTACAAGACACCGCGGGCGCTGGAGGTGCTGGAGGGGGTGGGGTGTGCGGTGGAGTGGGCGCGCTGCCGGGCCAGGCTGCCGCGCGCGGTCGTCGAGTGGGCGCTGGCGCAGGCGCCGCGCGTGGTGCGGTTGTGCGCGCGCGACCCGGCGCGTGACGTGGTGCTGGACGGCAGGCGCCCCCACCACACCACAGACAGCCAGGGGACGCAGGCGGTCGACCACGAGACGGGGCAGCGACGCCCATCGACGGCGGAGGATCTGCGCCGCGGGCTGCTGTTGGCCGACGCGCTGGACCAGATCGAGATCGTGAACGTGATGGTGGCGGCGAGCGACGTGCCGGCGCACGTGCGCACGATCCGCCACTTTGCCCTCGCCTTTGAGCAGACGAGCAAACACGTGCGCTGTGGCGTGCTGCACGCGGGGCAGGTGCCTTTCCTGGTGGAGATGGCCCGCGCCGCCGCGGGCGGCGAGTTCCGGCCCATCTTTTCGGCTACCAACTGCACCATCTCGCCGCTGATGCACGACGGGCCGATGACCGAGGCGTGCCTCGCGCTGGCACGGCTGGGCGTGCCGATCATCGTC
>DATHUZ010000191.1:0-2798 GCA_035461725.1 Anaerolineae bacterium | reverse complement strand
ACGTCGACGAGCACATCGGCCAGACGGTGGACAGGCTGGTGTCGTTCTGCGCGCAGCCGAGCGTGGCAGCACAGGGGACGGGGATGGCCGCGATGGCCGATCTGGTGCGGGACACGCTGGAGGCTGCAGGCTGCACGGCGGAGGTGGTGCCGACGGCGGGCTATCCGGTGGTGGTGGGGCACTCGGCCGGGCGCGCGGACAGGACACTGATGTTCTACAACCACTATGACGTGCAGCCGCCGGAGCCGCTCGAGCTGTGGGACAGCCCACCCTTTGAGCCGCAGGTGCGCAATGGCCACCTGTACGCACGAGGTGTGGCGGATAACAAGGGCAACCTGGTGGCACGGCTGGCGGCCGTGGAGGCGTGGCGGGCGGTGCGCGGTGAGCTGCCGCTCAACGTGCTGTTCGTGGTGGAGGGGGAGGAAGAGATCGGCAGCCCGAACCTGGGCGCGTTCGCAGCCGCCCACCGCGCCGAGCTGCAGGCCGACGGCTGCATCTGGGAATCGGGCTACAAGGACACGAAAGGCCGGCTCGAGATCCTGCTCGGCGTCAAGGGGATCCTGGCGGTCGACCTGCGGGTGCGCTGCGTGAGCCGGGACCTGCACTCGGCACAGGCGGCGATCGTGCAGAGTGCCGCGTGGCGCCTGATCTGGGCGCTGGACAGCCTGAAGGGGCCGGATGAGCGGGTGCGCATCGTGGGTTTTTACGACGACGTGCGGCCGCCGGATGCGAGGGATCGGGCGCTGCTGGGGGCGTGGGACTATGACGAGGCGGGGTTTCTGGCCGAGATTGGGGCGGACCGCTTTCTGCTCGGCCTGGAAGGGGAGGCGCTGAAGGAAAAGCTGCTCTTCCAGCCGACGTGCAACGTGGCCGGCTTTCACACCGGCTATGGCGGGCCCGGGGTGAAAACGGTGCTGCCGGCAGAGGCAGGTGCCAAGCTCGACTTTCGCCTGGTGCCCGACCAGGATCCGCACGACATCCTGCAAAAGCTGCGCGCGCATCTGGACGCGCACGGGTTCACCGACGTCGAGATCGAGGCGGAGGGGCCCGAGTTCCCGGCCCGGACCGACCCGGACGACCCGCTGGTGGGCGCGGTGGTGCGGGCGGCCCGGCAGACGTACGGCGGCGATCCGGTGGTGCTGCCGCTGATGGCCGCGACCGGGCCGATGTACGAGCTGTGCCAACGCTGGGGGCTGCCGGCGGCGGGCGCGGGGATCGGCTGGCCCGGTTCGCGGGTGCACGCGCCCAACGAGAATGTGCGGTTGGCCGATCTACAGGCCGGAATTCACCACATCGCGCGCATCATGGACGAATTCGGCCGCTGTGATCGACCTGCGCAAGTCTAAAGTTGACAAAGCCCGGCCCTTCTGCTAGAATCGCGCCGCGTGAACCTGCGGCTCGCGTGGTTCATGCTTTTTTGTGCACGCACGATCACAAGGAGAAGAAGCAGATGGGACGAGTAATCGGCAACATTGCCCCCCACGGAGGACAGTTGGTGAACCGCGTGCTGCGCGGTGCGCTGCGCGAAGCGGCAGTGGAGCGGGCGCGAGAGTTTCCCCAGGTTCAATTGACGCCGATGGCCGCGTCGGACCTCGAGATGATCGCCGTCGGTGCGTTCAGCCCACTCACCGGCTTTATGACGAAAGACGCCTACGACAGCGTGATCGACACGATGCGGCTGCCGGGCGGGCTGCCGTGGACGATCCCGGTGACGCTGCCGGTGGACGAGGCCACGGCCGCCGGCCTGGGCGAGGGGCAAGAGATCGCCCTGATGGACGGCGACTACCTGATGGGCATGATGACCATCGCCGACAAGTTCGAGGCCGACCAGGAGCGCGAGGCGCGCGAGGTGTACCGCAC
The DNA here is from genome assembly GCA_035461725.1 of Anaerolineae bacterium. Classification (GTDB taxonomy): domain Bacteria; phylum Chloroflexota; class Anaerolineae; order JAAYZQ01; family JAAYZQ01; genus JAFGIA01. The sequence continues at coordinate 938 of DATHUZ010000191.1, read as the reverse complement.
CACAGAGCAGGCGCACCCGGGCGTGGCCCGCATCTACCAGCAGGGGGATTGGCTGCTGGGCGGCGAGGTATTCATGCTCAACGACCCCAGGTGCCTGGAGTTCCCCGAGCTGCGACACGACCCAGCACAGACGCGGCGGATGTTCGCCTCGCGCGGCTGGCGGCGGATCGTCGCCTTCCAGACGCGCAATCCGATCCACCGGGCGCACGAGTATATCCAAAAGACGGCGCTCGAGATCGTCGACGGGCTCTTTTTACACCCCCTGGTGGGCGAGACCAAGGCGGACGACATCCCGGCCAACGTGCGCATCGAGAGCTACCAGGCGATCCTGCGCGACTATTACCCGGCCGACAGGGTGCTGCTGGGCGTCTTTCCGGCGGCGATGCGCTACGCCGGGCCGCGCGAGGCGATCTTTCACGCCATCGCGCGCAAGAATTATGGCTGCACCCACTTTATCGTGGGGCGCGACCACGCGGGCGTGGGCAAGTATTACGGCACCTACGACGCGCACTATATCTTTGACGAGTTCGACCCGGCCGAGCTGGGCATTACCCCCCTCTTTTTCGACTATACCTTCTACTGCAAAAAGTGCGGCGCGGTGGTCAGCATCAAGACGTGCCCCCACACGAAAGAGGACTGGGTCTCGTTGAGCGGCACGCAGGTGCGCGAGATGCTCGAGCGGGGCGAGATGCTGCCGATCGAGATGACCCGGCCGGAAGTGTCCAAGGTGCTGGTGGAGGGCATTCGCGCGCGCAAGCAGTTGGACGGCGAATTGTAGCAGCGCTCTGGCCGAGGGCCGGAGTGCGGACGTCGAGAGGTGGGCACGTGACCAAGGTATTTGTGATCGGGCTGGACTGTGGCGAGCCGTCGCTGGTGTTCGAGCGGTGGCGCGACCAACTGCCGAACCTGAGGCGGCTGATGGAGGGCGGCACGTATGG
>DATHUZ010000190.1:0-2724 GCA_035461725.1 Anaerolineae bacterium | reverse complement strand
CGCACACCTGCTGGAGCAACACCGGCGCGACAAGGAACAGGAAGGGGGTGTGCACCGGATCGATCTCCGTATCGTCACCCGCGGCGGAGACACGCGCTGGATCGGGCACGTCTGCCAGCCCGTGTATGGCGCGGACGGCGCCTGGCTGGGCACGCGCGGCAGCAACCGTGATATCACCGACCGCAAGCACGCCGAAGCCCGGCAGGCAGAGCTGCTCGAGCAGGTGCGTGCCGAGCGCGACGTGACGGCCACGCTGGCGGCGCGGATCGAGCGCGAGTGGAACCTGCTCGAGACGATCATGGACAACACGGCGACCGGGCTGGCCTACCTCGATCCCGAGTTCAACTTTGTGCGCGTCAACCAGGCGTATGCGGCGCAGAGCGGCTACCACCCCGCTGAGATGATCGGGCGCAACCACTTTGGCCTCTTTCCTCACGACGAGAACCGGGCCATCTTCGAGCGGGTGCGCGACAGCGGCGAGGCGGCGGAGTTCAAGGCCAGGGAATTTGAGCACGCCAACCAACCGCAGCGGGGTGTTACCTACTGGGATTGGACGCTCGTGCCGGTAAAAGACCAGGTGGGTGGCGTACGTGGCCTGGTCCTGTCCCTGACCGACGCTACCGGCAGGGTGCACGCCGCCAGGCAGCAAGAGCGCCACCTGAGCCGCCTGCACACGCTGTTGGAGTGTGCACGCGAGGTTGTCGCAGAGCAAACGGTGGCAGGGCTGCTGCAGCGGGTCATCGACGCGGCGCGCGAGCTGACAGAGGGGCAGATCGGCACCGCGGGGTATGGTTATCGAACGGGCACGTTCCTGGTTGCTGCAAGCTCGCGCGCCGCGGGAGCGCCACAGTGCCCCGCCGGTGAGACCTTCCGTACCGAGCGCGGCGGCGTTTACCTTGACATCCTGAACAGCCCGGTCCCGCTGCAGTGGAGCGACGACGAGCTGCGCAGCCATCCACAATGGTGGGGCTTGCCCGACGGGCACGCGCCACTGCGCGGCCTGCTCGGCGCCCGCCTGGTCGGCCGCGACGGGCAGGCCGATGGGCTGATCATGGTCACCGACAAGGTGAGCGGCGGCGAGTTTACCGCCGAGGATGCGGCCGTGCTGGGCCATCTCGCGGCACTGGCTTCGATCGCGCTGCAGCAGATCGAGGCACGGCACGACGCCGAGCGACGGGCGGCCGAGCTGGATGCCGTGTTCGAAGCGATGGTCGACAGCGTGATCGTCTACGACGCGGCAGGCATCCCCGTAAGGGCGAACCGCGCCGCCCTCGACCTCCACGGACTCGATCCCGTAGGGATCGACAGGCAGGTATTGGCTCACCGGATGGGAATTGTCCATCCCGACGGGAGCCCTGTAGACCTCGAGCAAACCACTTCGAGCCGGGCACTGCGCGGAGAGCGCGTGGCAGGCGAGCGCTTTGTCTATACCACTGCCGCCGGGCAGACCCGGTACGTTGTGACGGCGGGCGCGCCGATGTCTGACGACGGCAAGATCCTGGGCGCCGTCGTGGTGTGGCACGACGTAACCGACAGGGAGCAGTTGTTAGCAGAGAACCGGCGTCAGCGCGAGTTCCTGGAGCGGCTGATCGACTCGGCGCCGATCGGCATCGCCGTCGTCTCCGGGCCTGAGCAGCGCTACGAGATGGTGAACGAAGCGTACCGGGCCATCGTACCCTCGCCTGACGTGCCGGTACTCGGGCGGCCTGTGGCCGAGGTCTTTCCAGGTGCGATGCTGGACCTGCTCGACGAGGTGTACCGGACGCGGTGTGTGGTCAGCTTTCGTGAGCAGGCCGTGACCCTCGAGCCGGGCAGGGAAGTGACCTACTGGAACGGCGACCACGTGCCTCTGTGCAGTCCCAACGGCGAGGTGGAACGAATCGTCATCCTCGCGCACCAAGTTACAGAGCAGGTGCGTGCCCGGCGGCGCATCGAAGAGATCTCGGCCCAGGCGCAGCAGCGTGCCGACGAGCTCGACGCCGTCTTTGACGCGATGGCCGACGCGGTCGTCGTGGTCGACGCCGAGGGGGTGGCCATCAAGGCGAACCCGGCCGCGCTCGAGCTGGCCGGTGAGGATCCGGTAGGCCACAGGTGGGCACATTACGTCCAGGCACTCAGAGCCCATCGTTCCGACAGGCAATTGGTGAGCACAGACGAGCTGGCGATGACCCGTGCGCTGGCAGGCGAGACGGTGCGCGAGCATCGGTTTTCCATCGTCGACAGGCTGGGACGAGCTCACACCGTCCTCGTCTCCGGCGGGCCACTGCGCGACAGGGGCGAGGTGACCGGCGCCGTCATGGTCTGGCACGACGTCACCCGGGCCGAGCGGGCCGAGCGAGCCCGCGACCAGCTCATCGGACAGCTCGAGGCGGAGCGGGCACGCCTGAAGGCGATCCTCGACAACGCGCCCGAGGGGATCGTGGTGGCCGATGAGGAGGGGCGCATTCTCTTCACGAATCCCGCGGCCGACAGGCTCTACGCGCACCCGGTGCCGTTTGGACAAGCATATGACAGTCACGCGGTCTTTGAGGTGTGCGCCCCTGACGGGACGCCGTACCAGCCACGCGACCTGCCCCTCACCCGTTCGGCCCTCGACGGAGAGACTTGGCAAGACCTGGCGATGTCAATCGCCTGGCCGGATGGTCAGCGGCGCCACATCCTGGTCAACACCTCTCCGATCGTGGGCAGTGAAGGCCGGGTCACCGGCGCCGTCGGCGTCTTTCA
>DATHUZ010000189.1:0-1529 GCA_035461725.1 Anaerolineae bacterium | reverse complement strand
CGCGCGCCTCAGAGCAGGCTGCCGAGCAGGGACACACCGTGGAGCGCGAGCTCAAGCTCCTCGTCGTCCACGGTGTGCTTCATCTGCTCGGCTACGACCACGAAGAAAAAGAGGACCATGCCGAAATGTGGGCGCGCCAGGACGAGATCCTCGACGCTGTCGCCGCCCTCTAGCGCGCCCCCGTTCATAATAACGGCTTCAGCCGTAGCTCGATTACTCGATCTCGACCGCCATCGCCACGGCCTCACCGCCGCCGAGGCACAAGCTCGCCATCCCACGCTTCAGACCGCGCTGCTTTAGCGCATAGATCAGTGTCACCAGCACCCGCGTGCCCGAGCAGCCGATCGGGTGCCCCAGTGCAATCGCCCCGCCGTTCACGTTCAGCTTGTCCCAGTCCCACCCTTCGGCTTCCAGCTCGCGGCCATCGGCCAGCACCTGCGCCGCGAACGCCTCGTTCAGCTCCACCAGGTCATAGTCCGCCAGCGTGGTGCCCGTCCGCTGTAGCAGTCGCCGCGTCGCGTGTGCCGGCGCGATAAACAGCCATTCCGGATCCACCGCCGCCTGGTCATAGCCGATAACCCGTGCCAGTGGCGTCGCCCCCACCGCCTCCGCACGCTCCCGGCTCATCACCACCACCGCTGCCGCGCCGTCCGTGATCCCGGGCGCGTTGCCGGCGGTCACGATCCCGTCACTCTCGAACGCCGGGCGCAGCCTGGCCAGCGCTTCCACCGTCGTGTCCCGCCGTGGGTTCTCATCGGTGTCAAACACCACCGGCGCCCCCTTGCGCTGCGGGATCTCGACCGGCACGATCTCGGCGGCGAACCGGCCCGCGTCGATCACCTCGATCGCCTTGCGCTGGCTCTGATACGCATACTCATCCAGCTCCTCGCGCTTTAGCTTGTACTGGCGGGCGATAAACTCTGCCGAGCAGCCCATGTGCTTGTCGGTGAACGAGCTCCACAGCCCATCGTGCACCACCGCATCCACCAGCTCGCCGTTGCCCAGCCGGTAGCCCGTGCGCCCCTGCATCAGCATGTACGGCGCCAGGCTCATATTCTCCATGCCGCCCGCCACGTACACGTCGCCATCCCCCGCACGGATCAGGCCTGCCGCCAGCATCACCGTCTTGAGCCCCGAGCCGCACACCTTGTTCAGCGTCACCGCGCCCACCTGGGGCGGGATGCCGCCGGCCACAGAGGCCTGGCGTGCAGGCGCCTGGCCCTGCCCATTCGGCACCACGCACCCCATGAACGTCTCGTCCACCGTCGCCGGGTCGATGCCCGCCCGCTCTACCGCCGCCCGGATCGCCACCGCGCCGAGCTGCGGCGCCGGGATGTTCGACAGCGCGCCCAAAAACTTGCCGATCGGCGTTCGCGCCGCACCAACGATGACTGCCTCTCTTGCGTCGCTCACAAAATCCTCCTCAACCTGATCTTGGCTTACTACTGCACCCACGGATTGAACCGCTTCTCTTCCCCGATCGTCGTCACCGGCCCGTGCCCCGAATAGACCACCGTCTCATCGGGCAG
>DATHUZ010000188.1:0-7954 GCA_035461725.1 Anaerolineae bacterium | reverse complement strand
CAGTGTCAGGTCCTTCGCCGTGCAAGATGCGGGCAGGTCACCCACGATCGTTACCTTCATCGTCTCGGGCACCTCGAACCAGGTCTTGCCCGCCTTCATGGCAAAGGCAATATCCTGGTCGCCCATCCCCTGGCCGAACGCGCCGATGGCGCCCAGGATGTTCAGGTGGCTGTCGGTGCCGACAAAGGTCGCGCCGGGCCACGTCAGCCCCTGCTCGAGCGCCACGTGCGACCCGATCCCGGCGTCAACGTCGAACACGCGCACGCCCTGCTCGCGCGCCCAGTTGCGGCAGATCTGCTGGTTGATCGCGTACGGGATATTGTTGGCCGGGGTCACCAGGTCGAACGTAAAGAAGGTCTTGACCGGGTCCTCGACCGGGCTGTCGCCATACTGCTTGCGATAGTTCTTGACCACGTTCGCCCCGCCAAAGTCGCGGGCCGTCCGCGCGTCGAGCCGCATCCACACGATCTTGCCGGCGGCCGCCGGCTCGTCCGAGTGGGACTGGATGATCTTTTCTATAATCGTCTTGGGCATGGTTTCTCCATGGAAGGAATATTAAACATCTACTATCTGCTATCCAGCTCGCGCTCTGCCGGCCCGTCGTAGGTGTGGTTCGTGGGGTCGATCCTGCGCATCGGCCGCTCGCGGGTCTGCTCTTCGTGTACCTGGGCTGTCAGGCCCACCGAGCGACTGATAGCGAAAAAGCCGTTGCCCAGCTCGGGCGGGAAACCGAGCTCACACAGCACCGCGGCGATGGCGCCGTCGACGTTCATCGGCAGGTCCTTGCCCAGGCTCTCGAGCATCGCCTGGCGCAGGGCGTGGCCCATCTCGATATACTCGCCCGCCATGCCCGCCTCCTCCGCCAGCTCGAACAGGCGCCGGGTGCGCGGATCGTCGGTATGGACGCGGTGCCCATACCCCGGCAGGCGCACCTTGTTGGCGCGAAACTCGGCCATCTTTTCGCGTGCGGCGGCCGCGGTGTCGAGCCCCTTCTCGCGCTTGTAGGCCACCACCTCCTGGAGCACGTTCATGCACCCCTCGATCGCCCCGCCGTGGTGGCGGTTGATGGTCATGATCCCGGCGGCGATGGCCGCCGTCAGCGGTGCGCCGCCCGAGGCCACGGTCCGCGCGGCCAGGGCGCTGGGCGGGGTGGCGCCATGGTCCACCGACGACACGAGCATCGCGTCTACCAGCCGGCCCACCGGCCGGCTGGGCAACTCGCCCTTAAGCACCAGGTAGACCATCTCGCCAAACGACACGTTGCCCATCAACTCGTCGATGCGGTAGCCGCGCACGGCCACCTTGTTTGGTTCAATCTTGGTTATTGCGGTTTTCCAGCCTTCTTCAGCCATCAAGTGACTCCTTGTGAACGCATCGTATTCAAGAAAAGAGATACACCTCTGTACAGCCTGCTTTGGTGAGAATCTCGACGGCATTCTCGATATCTGCCCGGTACTCATCCGGCACAGAGTCTCGTGCTTCGGTCGTCCCTCCTACAGACCGACCTTGCGTCGGCGCCGGTAGCGCCCCCCCAGGCGGATCATGGCGTCGTCGGCCCACAGAAGTGACGGGGGGACGCCGGGCACCAGGGTGCGGCCTTGCGGTGCGAGAGGCAGGGCGTCGACGGCGGGCGCGCCGGTTCGCACGTCCGCCACGAGCACCGCCTCCTCGTCTTGCCCTGCCGCGGCCAGCGGCTCACCTCGGGCGTCATAGATGGTCGAGCGCCCCATGAGCGGGCAGCGCACGCGAAAGCCCCAGCCGGCAGCCAGCAGCGTGCGCAGCGCGTTTCGGGCGCCCACGGTCGCTGCAAAGAAGGCGCCGTACGGCATGGGCGAGAGGAACTCGCCGCAGCGTGCCGCGTACACCACCGGCACGCCGGTGCCAGACGCAAGTCGCCGCTGCGCCTCGCCGAACCACCCCACGGCGTCGATCGGCCGCCCTGCAAAGCGTGGGTGGAACGGCGCCGCGACGCGCCCTTGATCATCCTCGAGCTGCCCGACGAGCGTCGGCGGTGACGATGGAATGCACAGCAGGTCGACAGTGCCGCGGTAGGCGCGCGCCAGGTCGGCATAGACCTCGTCCCAGCAGATCAGCAGCCCGATGCGCCCCAGGTCGGTGTCGGCCACCACGGGCCGCGTGCCGCGCGCAAAGTAGCAATTCTCCCAGATGGCAACGTGCATCTTCTGGTAGAGCCACCGCCTGCCGTCTGGCGCGGCCAGCATCGCCGTGATGTATGCCTCCCCATCGCCGGTTGCAGGAAAAGTGCCGAGCAGGTGGATGCCGAGGCGCCGCGCCGTGTCGACGATCCAGCTTCCAGTGCAACCGTCGAGCGGTTCGGCCAGGTAAAAGTTGCGGTCGGTGTACTCGTAGCCGGTGTTGAACAGCTCGGGCAGGACGACGAGCTGCGCGCCCAGCCCAGCCGCGCGCTCGACCAGCGCCTCCGCTCGGGCCAGGTTCGCCTCCACCTGCCCCACCGGCGCGTCCATCTGCACCGTCGCCACCCTCAGCTCAGGCATCCACTCCCTTTCGTTGCCGCGCCCTCTCCAGCTCGGCAAAGCGCCGCGCCGTCTCCTCGTAGCCCGGTGCACTCATGGCAATCGGGCGCACCGCCCGCACGCGGGCGATCGCCTCTTCGATCTCGATCCCTTCGTAGCGCACCAGGTACGCCACGAGGGCCAGCCCCGTGCGGTCCTTGCCCTCGTGGCAGTGGATCACCGTCGCCCGCCCCGCGCTCACTTCTTCGTGCACCCGCGGCAGCACTTCTTCCAGCCCATGAAGCAGCACGTCCTGCAGCACGCCGGTCACCGGCAGGATGGGCGGCAGCGGCTGCGCGTGGTGCACCAGCCCCGCGGCCACCAGCTCCTCGCCAGCGGCCTCCCGGTTCAACGACACCACGCTCCGCACCGCGCCTGCGTGCAGCTCCTCGGGACGCCATGGCGCCTTCACCGGCCCCGGCCGGCCTCCGAGCACCCCATCGATCAGCCAGAAGACGTGCTCCATGCACCAATCTCTTATATCTAGTACCCGATCACAGCCTGGACAGCACTTGCTTCGTCGCCGCCGGCAGGTCGCCGAACGCATCCACCACCGTGGCGCCGACGGAGCGCAGCCGGTCCACCTTGCCCTCGTGCGTGCCGCGCCCGCCCTCGATGATGGCGCCGGCGTGGCTAAAGCGCGTGCCACTCTTGGCCGCCTTGCCGCCGATGTAGGCGATCACCGGCTTGGTCACCTCGCCCGACTCGATCAGGTCGGCCACCCGCTCCTCCTGGCTGCCGCCGATCTCGCCAAACATCACGATCGCCTTTGTTTCGGGGTCCTGCTGGAACAGACGGATCACGTCGGGGTGGGGCAGCCCGATGACCGCGTCGCCGCCGACGTGCACCAGCGTCGTGGCGCCGATCCCGGCCTGGGCCAGGTAGTACGCCGTGCTAGACGTCATGCCACCACTGCGCGAGGTGACCCCCACTGGCCCCGGAAAGAACCACGCTTTCGCCGACGAGGCCTTGCCGCCGATCATGCCCAGCACGCCCTTGCCGGGGCTGAGCACGCCGAGCGTGTTCGGCCCCACAAAGTGCGCGCCCTTTTCCTTCGCCGCGTCGGCGATGGCGAGCACGTCCCAGATCGGCACCCTGTCGGGCACGATCACCAGCAGCTTGACGCCGGCGTCGATCGCCTCGAGCGCCGCCGGCTTGACGATCGGGGCGGGGATATAGAGCACCGACACGTCGATCGGGCCCACCTGCTCCCACGCCTCCTTGATCGTGTCATACACCGGCACGCCTTCCACTTCCTGCCCACCCTTGCCCGGCGTCACTCCGGCCACGACGTTCGTGCCATACTCGCGCATCAGCTTGGTGCGCGCTATGCCCTCGCGCCCGGTAATGCCCTGCACGAGAACCCTCTTGGTTTCATCTATTAGAATAGACATACACTACTCCCCTTGCCACAGAAGAAACTGGGCTGTTTCCCTCTTTTCTCCGTGAATCTCTGCAACTTCTGTGTGTCTCTGTGTAACCAACACTAGGGTGCCGGCGTCCCCGGCGCGCACTCGCCCCGGAAATACGCCCACTCCTCGCACTCGGTGCCGTCGTCAAAGATGCAGTAACCGGCCTGCCCATCCGCCTCGGTACGGATCTCGACTTCGTACCCCTGCTCGACGCAATACTCTGACGCCGGGTTGGCAATCTCCACCGGCGACTCGAACGTGTCTGCGGTCGGCGCCGCCGTGGGCTCTGCGCCACACGCCCCCAACACCAACGCCGCAGCGATTGCGATGACCAACAGTAGGCTCTTCATAATCGTCCTCCTTCTCAACCTTTCACGCGTCACGCTTCGCGTGCCGCCAGATACTCCTCCAGCCCCGGGATCGGCAGCTCGATCCGCCCGCCGCCGGCGCCCAGGAAGAAGCAGTCCACCTCGCACGCGAGACACTCGGAGCAACGGCCCTTGGCCGCCTCTTCCTTGCCGATATTCAGCACCGGCACGCCCTCTTCCAGCGACAGGATGTGCCCCGCGCACTCTTGAACGCACACTTTCGAAGTGCACATTCGGCACACCGCATGGTCGAACGTCACCGTGCCCTTGGTCACCGTCTGGAACTGGTACAGGTCCGGCTCGCCACCACGCTCGAGTGCCGGAAGCGTTCTCGGCTCGACGGTCTTGCCTTCCTGGATCAGCGCGTGCAGCCGGGCGGCGCAGGCGTCGGGCGCATCGTCCTTCCTGTATCCCTCCACAGGCGCCGGGAGCCAGCCGTTCAGCCGCTCCAGGATCTCGACCGCCTTGTCCTCGCTGTTGCCACCGAGACGGATGACCACCGGCACGTCGATCTGCTCCTCCAGAAACGCCTTGACAAAGCCGCGCGCCGAGTGGAACTGCTCCTGGCTGGCCACGCCGGAGCCCGAGCCAAAGTAGCCGTCGACCGGCCCCGCCGCCATCACGATCCGCGCCGCGCGGTACACCTTGCTCGCCGGTGGGTTGCCGCTCGTGTCGACGAACGTCGCCAGCTTGTAGCCCTGGCGCATTACCGCGTCCATGCTCATCATCGAGCCCCCGCCGCCTGAGCCGTGAAAGCCGACGTAGCCGTCGCCCTTTTGGAAATTCTCGGCCATCTGGATAAAGTAGAAGGTGCCGCGATAGTCGACCGCCTCGATGTCGTACGCGAGCTGTTCGAGCTCTGTCGGCGGCCGGTCGTATTCACGCGCGATCGCGATCCCGAGGTCCTTGTGCCGGAACAAGCCGTAATCGTCGACGGTGACCCGGCAGTCGGCCGCCATCAGCTCGCCATTCGTGAGCTGCACCAGCGGGTTGATCTCGGCCGCACGCGCGTCGTACTCGCTCGCCAGCTTGTACAGCCCCTCCAGCACGCTGCCGAGCTGCATCTGCAGCTTGCCGCCGATGCCGGTGCGGCGCACCAGGTCGCGCGCCTGAAAGTCGAGCAGCCCGGTGGCCACGTCGACGTGCATCCGCGCCACCCTGTCGGGATGTGCCGCCGCGATCTCTTCGATCCCCGTCCCACCGACGCTCGAAAAGAGGAGTACCGGCTGCTTGGCGGCGTCGTCAATGATCACGCCCGCATAGAACTCGCGCGCGATCTCGACCCGCTCTTCCACCAACACCTCTTCGACGACGAAATTCTTGACCTTCAGGCCCAGCATGTGGCGCGCGGCCTCTTCGGCCTGCGCCGGGTTGCTCGCCTTCTTGATGCCACCCATGCCGGCGCGGCCAGTCACCCACGCCTGCGCCTTGACCATCGTCTCGCCGCCGATGGTTTCTGCGATCTGGCGCGCCTCTTCCGGGGTGCGCGCCACACCACCCCTCGGGACCGGGATCTTGAACTGCTGCAGCAGCTTTTTGCCCTGATACTCGTGTAATCTTGCCATAGTTCCTCCAACTTGCAATTGGATATCGTCGTGCCGGTTACCCGGCTTGCACATCAACCGCCAATTCTCGCCGCGCCTGGTCCATAAACGCCTGCATAAAGGCAACACGGTCCGCGGCGAGCCGGCGGGCGGTTTCGGTATTCAGCCGGTCATACCAGGCCATCTGGCCCAGAAACTGATCGGTGCTGTAGAGTGCGGGCCAGCGACCATGATTGTCGCCGAAAGGGTCGGCCGGGTCGTAGGGCAGCAGGTCGTTCCGGCTCATAAAGGCGCGGATGATGCCCATCACCCCCAGCCCGTCCAACATGTCGGCATCGCGCAGGATGCACAGCAGCGGCGTATCTGCCCGGCGGCTGTTGTGCCATCGCACCGCATGCAGCACAGCTTCGCGATCCTCGTCGTCGAGGGGCAGGTCGATCAGAAACGGCCGCGCCATCGCCTCCGACCGCGCCCCGTGCTCGTTTTCGGGCCCCGGCCGGCTGCGCCCCACGTCGTGCAGCAGCGCGGCCAGCTCGGCCAGTAAAGGATCGACCCCCTCGGCAGGCGCCAGGATCAGGGCGTGGCGCCGCACGCGGTCGGTATGCAGCCAGCCATGCGCGACCGAGTGGCCCTCGGCCAGCCGCGCCCGTGCCCAGCTTTCGACGACGTCCACTACCTCGCGTCGATCTCGTTCCTCTAGCATAGACATTCGGCAGTCCGGTTTAGAGATCGTACTCCAGGCCGAGGTCCTGGGCGATCTGCTTCAGGCTCGCTTCCACCTTCGGGCTGAGCGGGATGCCCTGCGCGGCGCGGCGGTCGGCCTGCTCGAACTCTTTTTCGCCGTGGACATAGATCCGCTCGGCACCTTCTGCCAGTGGGGCGTGGGTCAGCTCGCGGATCATCTGGTCCATGTCGGCCTTGAACTCCGCCGGGTCTCGGAAGGCGTCGATGCGCCACGCGCCGAAAAAGTGCCCCAGGTTCGCCGGCCGGGGCTTGCCCGCCGCGTCCTTCGGATAGACGTGGGTCAAAAAGGCGGCGCCCGGCAGCACGGCCGACAGGATCTCGACCATCAGCCCCATGCCATAGCCCTTGTAGCCGCTAAACTCCTCGCCCGCGCCGCCTAGCGGCAGCAGGCCGCCGCCGGCACGCTTCACAAAGTTGTCGAGCACGCGGCTCGCATCGCTGGTGGGCAGGCCCTTCTCATCTGTCGCCCACCCCAGCGGCAGCGGCTTTTCCAGGCGGTCGTACACTTCCAGCTTGCCGCGGGGCACCGTGCTGGTCGCCATGTCCATCACAAACGGCCGCTCCTCGCCCGCGGGCACGGCCAGTGCAATCGGGTTCGTGCCATACATGGCGTTGCGCCCAAAGGTCGGCACCACGAGCACGTCCGCGTTCGTCGTCGACAGCCCGATCATGTCGTGCTCGAGCGCCATCATGGCATAGTAGCCAGCGATGCCATAGTGATTGCTGTTGCGCACGGCGCCAAAGCCACAGCCCACATTCGCGGCCTTTTCGATCACCTTCTCCATCACCCGGTGGCTAACAGGCTGCCCCAGCCCCGCGCCGGCATCGACCACGATCGTCGTCGGCGTCTCGGTTACCACCCGCTCTTCCGGTTGGGCAACCATGACACCATCGCGCAGGCCGTTCACGTAACGGATCAGCCGCGCCACCCCGTGAGAATCGACACCGCGTAGATTGGCCATCACCAGGTTGTTGGCCGTGGCGCGGGCGCCTTCCGGCGCCACGCCCATCTTTTCGAACACGCGCACACAAAAGTCCGTCAGCTCGTCCGCACGTACGATCGTCCCTTGCTCGGCCATCGTTTGTCCTCTCCTTGTCAGTCCGGCTCGTCTCGTTGTGCCACAACAAATGGGGGGCGGCGGAGCGTGACGACGCCCCTCCTCCCCCCATGATGCGTTCTTCAGGTCGACTGCTTTCCGGCCATAGCCCTGTCGTCACCGGCGAGCGGCACCGGCGTGCGATCATGGCCGCCGGAAGCGCTCCTCCAATTCTTCGAGCATGGCGGCCGCCTCCACCAGCTTGTCGAGTGGATTCTCTTCCCCTCGAAAGTAACGATAGTCGCACGGCATGAT
>DATHUZ010000187.1:0-5815 GCA_035461725.1 Anaerolineae bacterium | reverse complement strand
GAGGGGAACCGGGCGGGGAGACCTCGCCCTTACTCTTTGGCTCTGTGGCGGTTAGCCGGGTGTGGTCGAGAGGCGAAAGTGGGGCTGATAGGGCCTACAAGAGTGGGATGCAGCGGCGATGGCCTGGGAGATCCTGCACGGCTTGCCTCCTGGGGCAATCGGGGGTACAATGATGCCTGAAAGGAGAGGATGCGATGAAAGCGTTGGTCGTGTATGATTCGGCGTTTGGAAACACGGAGCAGATCGCCCGAGCGATTGCGCAGGGGGTGGGCGAGGGGACAGAGGTGGTGCGCGCCGGGAGCGTGCAGCCGGGGCAGTTAACGGGCCTGGACCTGTTGATTGTCGGCTCGCCCACACAAAAGTTCCGGCCGCTGCCGCCGGTCAGCGAGCTGCTCAAGGCGATGCCGCGTGGCAGCCTGAATGGCGTGCGAGTGGCGGCGTTCGACACGCGGATGACCCAGGCCAATGTTGACGCGGTGCGCATCCTGGCGTTTTTCGTCAAGATATTCGGCTACGCGGCGGATCCGATCGCCAAGCGCCTCGTCAAGGCGGGCGGGAAGCTGGCCGCGGCACCGGAAGGGTTCTACGTGGAGGACACGGAAGGCCCGCTGCAGGCGGGAGAGCTGGAGCGCGCGACGGCCTGGGGGCGGCGCGCCGCGGCTGAATAGTTCTGGCGGCGTGACTGCCGCGGCGGCTGCTTGATGGGATCATGGTGGGGGTGGTGGCCCTGATCCTGGGCATGGTGTTGCTGCGTTGGGCACCGCCGACGGTGAGAGGGGAGGATGCTCCGCCCGATATCTTTGCCGCAGGGCGGGCGATGACCGTGCTGTGGCGGCACGTCGATCTTTGATCTGGGCGATTTTGTGCTTCGCGGTAATTTGTGTTATAATCTTCATATATAATGCAGGAGAGGAGATGCCTTGGCAGAAAAGATCCAGCCAGGTCCCGATCTGACACGGGAGCATTCACTGCAGCGCGCGGAGCGCCTTGGAGAGATGTTGGCGAGTGATGGGGTGTTCCTGGGGATAGAGAATCGCGGCACGGCCGAATGGTCGAGGCACGATGCGTTTCGCGCACTCGCCGAAAACGCACCGGACATGATCGCCCGGATGGATCGGGATCAGCGCTACATCTATGTCAACCCTGCGATTGAGGAGATGACCGGCCTGCCCGCGCACACTTTTCTGGGCAAAAACAACAGGGATTTAAAGATCGACGACGATCTGGGCAATCTGTGGGAGCGGCAAGTGAGCGCGGTGCTGGTCACGGGGGAGAAGAGGCAGTTTGCGTTCAGCGCCCTTGCCGTTGGCGAGGAGCGCCACTATGACGCACGGCTTGCGCCCGAGTTTGGGCCTGAAGGGGAAGTCGAGTCGGTGCTGGCAATCGTGCGCGACGTTACCGAGCGCGAGCGCACGCAGCGCACGCTCCAGCGCTATGCCAGCCGGTTGCACTTTTTGCACGAGGTGGACGAAGCGATCCGGGACGCGCAGTCGGCAGAAGAGGTCGCCGAGGCGGCTCTGCCCTATGCCCAGTTGCTGCTGCCGTGCCTCCGCGCCAGTGTGGCTCTCTACGACCGGGAGGCGGGAGAGGTTCTGCTTCTCGCGGTGCGTGCCGACGAGGAAACGATCGCGGGCAAGGGGCACCGGATGCCGATAGAGTGGAGCTGGTTTGTGGACGAGCTGGCTGCGGGACGGATCTGCCACGTTCAGGATCTGGCGGCAATCGAGTCGAGAGATGGCGTGGTAGGGTTTCTCCGTTCGGAAGGGGCGCAGAGCCTGATGAGTGTGCCGCTGATCGTGCAGGACGAGCTCACCGGCTCGCTCAACCTGTGGATGGCGACGGCGGATCCACTCACGCCCGAGCAGCAAGAGATCGCCCAGGAGATGGGCTCTCACCTGGCAATCGCCATCCAGCAGGCGCGCCTGTACGAGCAGGTGCAGCGCCACGCGGAAGGGCTGGAGCAGAGTGTAGCGCGACGGACGGCCGCGCTCCAGGTCAGCCAGGCGCGCTTTCTGACGATCTTTGAGAATGCGGCGATCGGGATCGCCTTGATCGACACCGACGGGCGGGTGGTGACTTCGAACCCGGCGCTGCAGCAGATGCTCGGATACAGCGCGGAAGAGCTGCAGGACATGAACGTGGACGATTTCATCCACCGTGACGATCTGTCCACGCGCGACGAGCTTTTCCGGGAGCTGATCGCGGGCACGCGCAACCACTTCAAGATGGAAAGGCGCTACGTGCGCAAGGATGGGACGGCGATCTGGGTGCAGCCTACGGTGTCGGTGGTGCGCACGGCACAAGGCGCGGCGCGTTACGCGATCAAGATGGTGGAAGATGTCACCGAGCAGCGCAGGGCGCGCGAGGCGCTGATCCAGGCCGAGAGGCTGACCATCGCCGGCAAAATCGGAGCTTCGCTCGCGCACGAGATCAGCAATCCGCTCCAGTCGGTGCTGGGGGCGCTTGGGTTGGCGGAAGAGATGGTCAGCCCGGAAGATGACATTCACCGTTATCTCCAGGTGGCGATTTCCGAGCTGCGGCGGGCGTCCGGGATCGTGGCGCAGCTTAGGAATCTCAACCGCGCCTCAGAGCCGGGCGAGCGCAAGCCGGTGCACCTGAGCGAAATTATCGACAGCATCGTGCTTCTGACGAGGAGGCAGTGCCAGGCACACAACGTCGGCGTTTACTGGGACGTGTCTCCCGAGCTTCCCGAGATGTTGGTCGTCCCGGACCGCATCCGACAGGTGTTTCTAAACATCTTGCTGAACGCGGTAGGCGCGATGCCGACCGGGGGACAACTGCGGATCGAAGCGGTGACGACGCATGAGCCGGACGGTGTGCGGATCTCGTTTGCGGATACGGGCGGAGGGGTGGATCCCAACTTGATGCCGCACTTGTTCGAGCCTTTTCGGACGACAAAGAAAGATGGGCTGGGGCTAGGGCTCTATATCAGCAAGACGATTGTAGAGGAGCATGGCGGCCGCATCGAGGTCGAGAGTCGTGCAGGGGAAGGGACTACCTTTTGCGTGTGGCTGCCGACGGCTCCGTAGCGGCGCTACACCGAACATTGTGTCATTTTGTAGAGGTGCGGTTTCCGCACCCTGGCGGGCAAATCTAGACGCGACTTGCGACAGGGCACGTTCAGCGGGCCGCGATTCTATCCTCTCTCCTGATCTGACCGGTTGATCGAGTTACCGTTGTTCTGCTCATAGTCCAGCGCATTGCGCACGATACTGCGGATCTCCTGGATGGAAACCGGCTTGGAGAGAAAACTGTAGATATTGAGGTCGCGCTTTTCCAGGTTGTCGTGGAGCTGCGAGTAGGCTGTGATCCAGACGATAGGAATGATGGTATCGGTCTCGCGAATGGCGCGCGTCAACGCGACGCCGTCCATAACCGGCATCGCGAGGTCGGTGACGACCAGGTCAAACGAATCGGATTCGAACCTCTCGAGTGCTTCCGCGCCGTTGGCTGCAGTCTCAACCTCTAGCTCGGGCAACTTGCGAAGGGCCGAAGTCCACACAAACAGCACTTCCTCATCGTCGTCCACAACAAGGACACGTTTTCGATCATCCATGCTTTTGGCGAATCTGCTCCTCTAGTGAAAGTCGATGCATCCACCACAGAGTTACCCCAGTATGGGGTCCAACCAATAGCATACCACAAAAGTGTCTTTTTATCGGTAGAGTTTGGTTAGATTTTGGTTTGAAAAAGGTGTGAAGAGTTGGCCCGAGCAGGTGGCTCAGGCCAAACGGCGCACAGCCGGAAAGCGCAGCGCCACATAGAGGCCATAGACCAGGCAGAGCGCGGCGCCGGCTCCGACGGCCAGAGGCGCACCGAATGCGTCACCCAGCAGCCCGGCCTGCATGCCGCCCAGACGCATGGCGATCTGGAAGGTGAGGGTGTAGAAGCTCATGACGCGGCCCCGCAGCTTGTCCGGGGTGCTGATCTGGAGCAGGGTGTTGGCCACGGCATTTTGGGCGACGAAGGCAAAGCCGACGCCGACCAACAGGGCGGCCGTCAGGCTAAAGGAGCGGGAGAACGCGATCAAGATCACGAGTATCGGGAAGGCCAGGTTGCCGGCGGTGAGCCAGCGGCCGCGGCGGGCCGAGGATGACATAGACGCGACGATCAAGGCGCCGGCGACCGCGCCAATTCCGGTCGCGGCCATCAGCAAGCCGTAGGTCAGGGCGCCCGAGTCCTGGCAGGTAAGGCCGATGGTGTTTTGCGCCCAGGTGCATACTGAGGCCAGGAGCGGGGCGGCGCTGGCCGACAGGACCTTCTGGGCAAAGACGGGCATGAGCGTGGAGTAGGGCATGGATAGAAAGGCCGAGACGGCGACCAGGCTGATGAGGACCATGACCGCCTGTTGTCCCCGCACATAGCGGGCTGCCTCGGCCAGGTGTGAGCCGAGGGGCGTGCGTGGCCGGCTGTCCTCACCGGCAGGCAAAGCGGGAGGCAGGCGCATCATCAGCAGCCCGGCAATGACGGCGACAAAGCTGACGCCGTTGACGAAAAAGGCGCCCGCCTCGCCGGTGGCGGCCACCGCCATGCCGGCCAGGGCCGGACCTACGACCCGCGCCCCGTTAAAGATGGCCGAGTTGAGGCCGATGGCGTTCGTCAGGTCCTCCTTGCCCTCGACCATCTCGACGATGAAGGCCTGGCGGGCGGGCAGGTCGATGGCCTGGGCGGCGGCCAGTACCACGGCCATCGCCATGACGTGCCACACGCGCACGGCCCCGGTGTAGGCGAGGACTGCCAGCCCAAAGGCCTGGATCATCATCACTGTCTGGGCGATGAGGATCAGGGTGCGCTTGGGAAGGCGGTCGGCCAGCGATCCGCCCCAGAGGGACATGGGGATGAGGGGCAGGGCGCCGAGCAGGGAGATGGTGCCGAGCGGGGCGGCCGAGCCGGTAAGACGGTACACGAGCCACTGCTGGGCGATAACCTGCATCCAACTGCCCACGAGAGAGATCATCTGCCCAAAGAAAAAAAGGCGAAAGTTGCGATGGCGCAGGGCACGAAAGATGGACGCCCGCTGACGGGATGCACCGCCGGTTGCGCTGCCGCTCTCCGGCAGCGTGGAGTGTGGCATGTTGGCCTCGATCGGTCAGGAGATCGGCCGTCGCCCATAGCGGCGGCTGGCAAGGGAATTGTACACCCGCTACGTGTTCCTGTCCAGTTCTCTGTTAAGGCAATCTCAGCGGCCTACCGGGGCGTGGAGCGAGGCGAAGCGGCCGTCGGCCTGCAGGGTGGCGAGCCAGACGAGCGAGCCATCGTGCACGCGCGGCATCTCCCACGGGGTGGTGGCCAGATCGGGCGCGAGGCGCGCGGGCAGGTCCCAGAAGCCGGGGCCGTCGACCACGCCGACGGCAACGCCGAACTCGGCAGGCACCTCGACGGACCAGGGGAGGGTATCGGTGCGGACCGTCTCGCCGGGCGCCCAGCGCGCCGGCGGGTACCAGACAGCCGCGGCGAACTCGGTCTCTGTGCCGGGGATGGGCTGGCCGTCGAGATCGGTCTGGACGAAAAAGAGGCGCAGGTCGCGGTCGATGGGCTGCAGCGCCTGCCAGTAGAGGACGAGGTGGGCGTGGGGGCGGACCGGGCGCTCCCAGACGAGGTCAAAGCCGACCAGGCGCAGGGTATCACCAAAAACAACGTCGGTGCGTACCTGGGGCGATGGGGCACCGGCGCGTGCGAAATCGTAAAAGGCGGCGGGTGGATCTGCGCGGTCGAGACCACGCCGGAGGAGCAGAAAACCGTCCTGCCCGTCGACGATACCATACTCGCCTGCGAGCATGGCCTGGATGGCGTC
>DATHUZ010000186.1:0-5499 GCA_035461725.1 Anaerolineae bacterium | reverse complement strand
TTCCATTTTACCCATGAATCAGCGCCGGCAAGCACCGCGTGCAGGCCCAGAGGCTGTGGCCCTCGGTGCGTATGGGGAGCAGGATGCTGCCGCGCTCGCTGGCGCCGCAGCGGAAACACTTCTGCGCGATATAGACCGGGCCACGCGCCTGCTCCTGGGCGTGGGCGGCGGCCTCGTCGAAGGGCGCGGCCTCGCGCTGGATCACGCTCAGGGCGCCGGTGGGGCAGACGGCCAGGCAAAAGCCGGCACCGTCGCACAGCTCGTCGCCGATGACACGCGCCTTGCCGTTCACGATCTCGATCGCGCCCTCGGCGCAGGGGGTGACGCAGAGGCCGCAGCCGTTGCACAGCTCCTCGTCGATCTGCACGATACTTCTCATCATGGTCTGCACGGTTCTCAACTTCTCCTTCAGTAATGGGTGCGACCTGCGTGTGACGGCGCGGCGCACCGGATGCGATATGTTGTCTGCAGTATACCCGGATGCGCGCCCTCCCGCCATGATTTTTGTCACATGGCCCTTGCACTCCGCGATGGGGTGTGATATAGTCCATGCACGAAGCGAGGGGTGGTCCATGCCGCCATTTTCCTGTCCCCAGTGCGGGCACGAGAGCACGTTCGACCCGTCGAAAGAGTCGGCGCACTGCCCACAGTGTGGATTTCACCCAGAAGGAGAGGAAGCAACCCGCCTGGCACTTGTGAACGGGCAGGCGGGACGCGCGGCGCTTGAACCACGAGAAGCGGGGACGCAGGAGGGGTGAACGATGAGCCGGGCGGTCAACTATGATCGGGGGGCCGGGGCCTCCGCGGCGCACCGGCAGGTGCACGGCGGTGTTCTGGAGCAGTTGGCCGGCGTGTGCCGCGACCGGCCAGGAGTGCGGGTGTTGGAGGTGGGCTGCGGCACCGGCAACTATGCCGGGGCGCTGGCCGCCGGCGAAGGGTGCGCCGCCTGGGGGCTCGACCCGTCGAACGGGATGCTGCGACAGGCGATGTCGTCACACGCGCGGGTCGCCTGGCTGGTGGCGCGGGCGGAGGCACTGCCCCTGGCGGCGCATTCGTTCGACCTGGTGTTCTCGGTGGACGTGATCCATCACGTCCGCGACCGCGCCGGCTATTTCCGGCAGGTTGCCCGCGTGCTCCGTCCGGGGGGAAGGGTGTGCACGGTGACCGACTCGGCCGAGATCATTCATAAGCGCGAGATCCTGTCGGGCTATTTCCCCGAGACGGTCGAGGTGGAGCTGGCGCGTTACCCGCGCCTGGCAGAGATAGAGACGTGGATGGTGGAGGCGGGGCTGCGCAACTACCGCGTCGAGGTCGTGGAAGAGCCGTACCTGGTGACCGATGCCGGCCCGTACCATGACCGCGCCTATTCGTCGCTCCACCTGATCCCGGACGAGGCGTGGCGGGCCGGCGTGGCCCGGCTGGAGCGCGACCTGGCCGGCGGCCCGGTGCAGGCCGTGTCACGCTATGCGTGTGTGTGGGCGGACGCCCCGATTTAACGTTGAACACGGATTTACACGGATTTACACGGATAACGCGGATCGCTATCTTGGCGGTTTGGGAGATCTGGCTCACGAAGGCGCAAAGCAGCAAAGAGACGGGGCGACTTGGAAGCCTTGGCGGCGGTTCGCCGCGGCGAGAACTTGACACGGAATATCGATCAAGGCATAATGAAGGGGCCTCGTGAGTAGATGAAATCCTCGGCGCGCTGGAGCGCCGGCGTTCCGGGCGGGGTTTGTTTCTCGCAGTTGTTGACAGATCGGCCACCGGGGAGAAGAGAATGCACCAAGAGCACGCCGTTCGTTTAGAGTTCCACATCTCTCGCCGCGCGCGCGAGCGCTATGATTTTGACCAGGCGCTGTTTGGCCTGACGGGCAACGTCGTCCTGGCCGATTTCTACGCCGTACGCGTGTTTGCGCAAAAGATGAATGAAAAGCGTGACCTGGTGCGCTTTCCCGAGCAGGCGGTGCGCGCGGGGCAGGTGAACGCGATGGGCCTGATCGACGAGCTGTCGCACTATGTCGTGGAGCTCTACCGCCGCGAACGGAACCCGGATGCCATGGCCCTGGCCCTCGCCTGGCTCGACGCACGGGTGGGGCGCAACGGTGTCGACCGCGCGCTGCGGCAGTTCGCCGACGAGTTCCCGCCGCTGGCACTCTACCGAGGCGAGGTCGACCTGGACGAATATATGGTGGGCGAGACGGAGGGCGTGCCCAACCGCGAGATCCTGCTGGAAGAGATGCTGATGCTGTGGCTTGCCAACAGCAACCCCGCCTTTTCGCCATTCCTCGAGCTGTTCGACGACGATGACCTGGAGCGAGAGACGGTCTATCCCGAGGTGATGGACGAGCTGTACGATTTTTTCGAGACGCAGCCGCGCTTTGGCCCCGACGACGAGAACCTGGTCGACCTGCTGCTCGCGCCGGTGCGTGCGCACCCGCACTCGCTGCTCGACCAGCTCGAGTTTATCCGCAGGCGTTGGATGCAGATGCTGGGCGGCTATTTTTACCGGCTGCTGGGGAGCATGGACCTGATCCAGGAGGAGGAGCGCGCGGTGTTTGCGGGGCCAGGGCCGGCGCTGGTGCTCGAGTACGCGGGGATGGAGCTGGAGCCGGAGCGTTTCAGCCGCGACCTCGACTGGATGCCGCGCCTGGTGATGCTGGCCAAGAACATTTACGTCTGGATGCACCAGCTAGCGGATGAGTATGGGCGCGAGATCCACCGCCTGGACCAGATCCCTGACGAGGAGCTGGACACGCTCGCCCGGTGGGGCTTTAGCGGGCTGTGGCTGATCGGGATATGGGAGCGCAGCCCGGCGTCGCAGGAGATCAAGCAGCGGACGGGCAACCCCGAGGCGGTGGCGTCGGCGTATTCGCTGTACGACTATGACGTGGCGGCCGACCTGGGGGGGATGGAGGCGTACCAGAGTCTACGCCAGCGGGCGATGCAGCGCGGAATCCGGATGGCGAGCGACATGGTGCCGAACCACGTTGGTATCTATTCGCGATGGGTGATCGAGCACCCCGACTGGTTCATCTCGCTCGACTATAGCCCGTTTCCATCGTACAGCTTTTACGGGCCCGACCTGTCGCGCGACGGGCGCGTGGGCATTTTCATCGAAGATCACTACTACGACCGCACCGACGCGGCCGTGGTGTTCAAGCGGCTGGACCGGTGGACGGGGTCGGAGAAGTATATCTATCACGGGAATGACGGGACGAGCATGCCGTGGAACGACACGGCGCAGCTCAACTATCTGAACCCGGAGGTGCGCGAGGCGGTGATCCAGACGATCCTGCACGTCGCGCGCCACTTTTCGATCATCCGCTTTGACGCGGCGATGACGCTCGCCAAGCGCCATTTTCAGCGGCTCTGGTTCCCCGAGCCGGGCACAGGAGGGGCGATCCCGACGCGGGCGGAGCATGGGCTGACGAAGGAGCAGTTCGACGCGGCGATGCCGGTCGAGTTCTGGCGCGAGGTGGTGGACCGCGTGGCGCAGGAGGCACCCGACACGCTGCTGCTGGCCGAGGCGTTCTGGCTGCTGGAGGGGTATTTCGTGCGCACGCTGGGCATGCACCGGGTGTATAACAGCGCCTTTATGAACATGCTGCGCGACGAGGAGAATGCCAAGTACCGGTCGGTGATGAAGAACACGCTCGAGTTCGACCCCGAGGTGTTGAAGCGGTTCGTCAACTTTATGAACAACCCGGACGAAGAGACGGCGGTGGCGCAGTTTGGCAAGGGCGACAAGTATTTTGGCGTGACGACGGTGATGGTGACGCTGCCCGGCCTGCCGATGTTTGGCCACGGGCAGATCCAGGGCCTGGCCGAAAAGTATGGGATGGAGTACCGGCGCGCGTATTGGGACGAGGAGCCCGATCCGTATCTGATCGAGCGGCACGAGCGTGAGATCTTTCCACTGCTGCACCGCCGCCACATCTTTGCCGAGGTGGAGCACTTTTTGCTCTATGACTTTTTTACGCCAGAGGGGCACGTGAACGAGGACGTGTTCGCCTATTCGAACCGGTGGGGCGACGAGCGGGCGCTGGTGGTGTATCACAACAGGTATGCGAGTGCCAGGGGGTGGATCAAGACGTCGGTGGCCTACTCGGTGAAAACGGGCGGCGATGGCGACAGGACGTTGGTGCAGAGGAACCTGCGCGAGGGGCTGGGGCTGCACAACGACCCGAACTATTACGTCATCTTTCGCGACCACGTGACCGGGCTGGAGTACCTGCGCAACAGCACGGAGCTGTGGGAGAACGGGCTGTACGTAGAAGTGGATGCGTACAAGTACCACGTGTTCGTCGACTGGCGCGAGGTGGCGGACAATGAGTGGCGGCAATACGGGCACCTGGCCGGCTGGCTGGCCGGGCGCGGGGTGCCGAGCATCGACGATGCGTTGCGCGAGCTGTTTCTCCAGCCGATCCACCAGCCGTTCCGCGAGCTGGTGAACGCGGGCGCGCTGCAATGGCTGATCGACAACCGCGTGACAGAGGCCGGCGGCGAGGTCGATCGTGAGCTGATCGAGGATTTTCAGATGCGCATGCTGCGCCTGGTGCAGGCGATCGACGCGTTTACGGCGGGCAGCGGCGACGCCGCCAGGGCGACGGAGGACGCCGTGGCCGAGGCCGCGGGGCAAGAAGTGGCAGCGGCGCTGCAACTGCCCGTGCTGCCGGAGCGCTTTCCACTGTCCGGGTCGCGCCACTACCAGGCTGCCGTCAAGATGATCGAGTCGCACCTGGGCGACGATGCACAGCGGTGGAGCGCCCTGCTGAGCTGGATCTTTGTGCACCCGCTGGGGCGCATCGTGCGCGAGGAGGAATACCTCGAGGTCAGTCGCACGTGGATGGACGAGTGGCTGCTGGGCAAGGTGATCGCCGGAGCGCTGGGGGAACTGGGCCTGGACGAGGCGGCAGCGTGGTGGACGGTGGGCATTGTGAAAATCGCGACCGCACACGCCGGCGGGTTCCGCAGCGAGGCGACCGAGCCACAGCGTGCCTACGCCGTGCTCGACGGCTGGCTGCGCGACAGCCAGGTTCAGCAGTTCCTGCAAGTGAACCGCCATCGCGGCATGCTCTGGTTCAACCACGAGTCGTTCGAGCAGTTGACGGCGTGGATGCTGACCATCGCCGCCGTCCAGATCGTGGCCGATCCGGGGGGCGGACCGGCCGGCGCTCCGGGCGACGTGGCGACCAGGATCGTCGACGCTTACGACGTGATCCGGGCACTGCGCGAAGCGGAAGCGGGGTCGGGGTACCAGGTGGAAAAGATGTTGGCGCGTGGGCAGGGGTAGGAGTTCACCCCCCCCTGCCCCCCCTCGCGGGGGGGGGGAGAAGGAGGGGGGGGGGGAAGGAAGACGCGGGATGATCGCGTATTGTGGATTGGAGTGCGGGGAGTGCCCGGCGTACCTGGCGACGCAGGCCGGGGATGCGGAGGCGCTGGAGAAGGTGCTGGTGCGGTGGAGCACAGAGTTCAACGCGCCGCAGATCAGCATGGGGG
>DATHUZ010000185.1:0-3579 GCA_035461725.1 Anaerolineae bacterium | reverse complement strand
ATGCATCCGCGATTCCAGATCGGCCAGTACGACCAGACCTGCCTGCAGCTCTTCGCTTTCCGGCACAGCCGTGGCCAGCTCGTTCAACGCCACGCGCGCCCCCACGACGTCGAGCGCGGCCAGGCGAATCTCTACGTTCTGTACGAGTCTGGCCTGGTACAACTCTTGCTCATGCGCCACTCTTGCCGGGCGCACCCACTTCTCGTAAGCAAACCCAAACCCGGCCGCTGCCGTCAGGCACCCGGCGATCAGTACCAAAAAGATCAGCAGCGTGCGCAGCACCGCGCCCGGCTGCCTGTGCGGAACCGGGATCGAATCCGCCACAGAAAACGTAGAGCGCAGCGCGACACGCACCTCCAGGTCGCGGATCGTCTCTTCTTCCGGATAGAGCACGGCGAGCTTTTTCAGATTCTCTGCGGCGTCCACGTCCTGGCCTTCGGCCAGTTGCCGCTCCACGTCGACAAAAAGAGGGTGCTCACGAAAAGGCACGCGCCTCTCTGCGTGCTCGACCACCTCGTCCATCACGATTTCGTCCACTCGATCATCTTCCATGCATCACCTGCCGAGTGAGCCCAATGTGCCCATGACCTGTGGCACGGCCGGGCCGAGCAGCACCGCGAACATGGCCGGAAAGATCAAAAAGACCAATGGGAAGAGAAGCTTGATCGCCGCCTGGCGCGCCAGCTCCTCTGCCTTTTGCCGCCGCGCGATGCGCATCTGCTCTGCCTGCGTGCGCAGCACCTTCGCGATGCTCACTCCCAGTTGATCGGCCTGGATGATCGTCGCTGCAAAGTTCTCCAGCTCCATCACGTCCGTGCGGTGGGCCAGGTCCAGAAGCGCCTGCCGGCGCGTCTTGCCCAGGCGCATCTCCAGCACCACCCGGTTGAACTCGTCCGACAGCGGGTTCTGCCACTGCTCCCCGACACGCGAAAGCGCCATGTCAAAGCCGAGACCTGCGCCCACACACACGTTGAGCATCTCGATCCCATCCGGCAGCGCGCGCAAGATCTCTCTTTTCCGATTCTTGATTCGCGAGCGCAGCCAGAAGAGCGGCAGGTAATAGCCGAGGCCGCCGCTCGCCACCACCAAGATCAACCGCCGGATCAACGGCAGATCGCCCAACTGCGTGACCAGAAACGCCAGCAGCGCGCACACCAGCCCTGCCAGAACGCGCAGCCCCACAAAGTGGAGCACTGCCCACCCGTACGGCCTGCCCGCGACCTCCAGCAGGTGCCGCATCTCTGCCAGGTTCTGGGCCGGCATGCGCCGTCCCAAAAAGCCAAGCACCTTTCTCATGGTCGGCGCCAGCACGCGTTCCCGGAACGGCATGCTCAGCTCCACATCCTCCAGCGTCAGTGACCGGCTCACCGACATGACCCGTTCCTGGTCCAGTACCGCCACCTCCGAGCGCCCGCGCAGGCCCAGCAGCAGGAACAGCGTCATGCCTGCAACCGTGATGCCGAATAACGCGCTGTACAGAATGATCACGATTACACCTCGATGTTGATGATGCGCCGCATCGAAAAGAATCCGAGGACCATCAGCACCGCCGCGCCGATCGGGATGCACAACGTCGGCCCGGGTGTGAACAACAGCATTTCGTACTCTGGATTGACCACCATCAGAAACAGGCCCAGACCGATCGGCAGCAGCATCAGCACGTACCCCGAATATCGTTGCTGCGCCGTGATCACCTGTATCTCGCGCTGGATTCGCACCCGCTCCCGGATCGTGTGTGCCGTCGTATCCAACACGTCCGCCAGTTTGCCCCCTGTCTCGTACTGGATCTTGATCGCGGTCACGATCAGCGCCAGGTCGTCGCTCGGGATGCGCCGCACCATGCTGTCCAGCGCTTGCATCAAGCCGACCCCCAGTTGCACCTCGCGGATGACCCGGTCGAACTCGGCCCCCGCCGGGTTGGGCACCCGCCTCGCCACCCATTCCATCGACTGCAGCAGGCCATAGCCGGCGCGCAGCGAGCCAACCAGGTGATCGAGCACGTCGGGAAGCTGGCCCGCAAAAACTCTTAACCGCTTCGAGCGCCGATTCGACAGGTATGCTGGCACGATAAACACTCCGACGACACCCAACAGGAGGCCGGTGATCAGGCTCCGCTGCATCAGATAGCCCAACACGAACAGGAGGACGATCACCCCGACTCGCGCCAGCAGATACTCACTCACCGTCAGTGCCAGGTCCGCCTGGGCCAGGTCCTCTTTGATGTTGCCCGCCATCCCAAGCTTTGACACTGCACGATCGAGCTGGGCCAGCGCCTCACCGCCCCCGCTCTGGTTTGTGACCTCACTCCCCATCGCCTCCAGCCGGTCCGCAGTCTCGTGCCCTCCGACAAAAGATCTGCCAACACCATAGCTCAGGGTGAGGACGGCCAGTGTCACCAGCACACCGACCAGCAGCGGTAAGATCATCGGCTCACCTCGCTTCCCAACGTCAATCGCCCCGAGAACAACCCGCGCTTTCGTGTTTTGGCGCCTGCGCCCTCTCGGCTGTGCACGGCTACCCCGCTCTCCGCCTCCTTGTACGCATCTGTCAACTGGCGAGCCAGGCTCACTATGTTGTCTGTCGCCTGTGAGTCGGGATAAGCCTCCACCAGCGGCACGCCCCGGTTCAGTGAATTCACGACAGGGCCCGGCGCGTAGCCGATCGTCTGTGTAATCGGCCTGCCCAGCGTGCGCTCCAGATCCTTCATCCGGACCTCGCCCGGCAGGTAGCAGTGGTTCAGCACCAGCCACACCTTCTGCATGTCGTACTTTAACAGGCCGAGCACCTCCAGAAAGCGATACACGTCGCGCAGGGCCGTCACCTGTGGCGTGGTCACCACCAGCAGGTGATCGCATGCGTCGAGGATCGATAGCGTGCAATCATTCAATGCCGACCAGGTGTCTACCACCACCCACCCTCTGCCCAGCTCTGCCAGCCGGTGCAGCAGCTTTCTCATATCCTCGTGCTCGATCCAGTCGGCCGCATCCAGGTGATCCGGGGCCGGCAGCACGCGCACGCCGCTCTTGTGGCGCACCAGGCACTGCAGCAGCAGGTCGTCGTCGAGATCGTCCAGTTGCGTGATCACCGTGCCCAGCGTCGTCGTGCTCGACACGTTCAGCGCCGTGTCGACGTCGCCAAAGCGTAGATCCGCGTCCACCAGGATCGACTCCTGGCCCGTCGCCTCCACCAGCGCCACCGCCAGGTTCACCGCCAGCGTGGTGCAGCCCACACCCCCCTTCGGACTGAACACCCCCACGATCGGGGCACGCTCCCCGCGCTGCTTGGCCCCGCTCGTCTGCGACGCCTGCGTCTGTTCCACCTGCGCCCTGCGCTGCATGCTCAGCTCGTACGCCTGCCGCACACTGCTCAACAGGTCCGTCTCGCCGAAAGGCTTGAGCAAAAAGCCCTGCGCTCCCGACAACATCGCCTGCCGCACCAGGTCGACCTCGTGCCCCATCGCCACCACGATCACCGCGCAGGCCGCGCTGGGTGCCGCGAGCCGGTTGAGCAGATCGGCGTGCTCGAGGATGCCGCTTGCAATGTCCACCAGCACCAC
Source organism: Anaerolineae bacterium (assembly GCA_035461725.1). Classification (GTDB taxonomy): domain Bacteria; phylum Chloroflexota; class Anaerolineae; order JAAYZQ01; family JAAYZQ01; genus JAFGIA01. Next base: position 23 of record DATHUZ010000185.1, on the reverse strand, counting down.
GTTGGGCTTGAGCTTTTCCACCG
>DATHUZ010000184.1:0-1749 GCA_035461725.1 Anaerolineae bacterium | reverse complement strand
GTTGGCCCACGTCAGCTCGTCGACACGGCTCTCCAGCTCGTTGTTGAGCGTCACCAGCTCCTCGTTCATCGACTGGGCCTCTTCCTGCGACGTCTCTAGCTCTTCGTTGGCGCTCTGCAGCTCCTCGTTGGTGGAGCGGATCTCTTCGTTCGACGACTGCAGCTCCTCGATGACGGCCTGCAGGTACTCTTTGCTCGCTTGCAGCTCGCGCTCAAGCTCCTCCACACGCCGGGTAGAGGTTGGGTCGACCTGCGCACCTGGCGGTGGCTGGACCACGCTGCGCGGCGCCGATTCATAGAACTCGACGAACAGCAGCCCCTCCAGCGCGACAGGACGGTCGATGGGGCGAATCACGACGTCGACAGGCTGCCGGCCGTCGACCGGCAGCCCGGGGTGGCGCACGGCCGCCTTTTGATGTATGGCGTGGCGCACACCTGTGGCGACGGGCACGCGCAGCCGCTCGCGCAGCATCCGCATGACGTGCCAGCCGCCGGTCTCGCCCGACGAAGGCTGGAGATAGCTACCCACGTCGCCGTAAGTAAAGAGAATCCGCCCCTCCTCGTCGACGATCAGCGTGGGCGGGCGATAGCGCTCCAGCAGGGCGCGCTCGAGCTCTTGGCGCAGATGGGGGTGGCGCGGCAAGGTGCGGGCCCGATCACTGGGCCGGTCGCCCCAGGTCGTGGACACCAGGTCGGGCAGCGCCGCCAGCCGCGAGCGCCCTTCCAGCCGGCGGAAGAGCTTCTGTTTGCGGTCGACCAGCTCAAAGTAGGGCACGGTTTCGGAGAGCATCTCCGAGGTACCGAGGAGTAGATAACCGCCGGGATCGAGGGCGTACCCAAACACGCTGGCGATGGAGCGCTGCAGCTCGGGCTCGAGGTAGATGAGAAAATTGCGGCACGTGATCAGGTCGACGTGGGAAAAAGGCGGGTCCTTCACCAGGCTCTGCGGCGCAAAGACGATCATCTTGCGCACGCTCTCGATTACGGCAAAGCCGCCGTCGGCGCGCTCGAAAAAGCGCTTCAGGCGCTCGGGCGACACGTCGGCGGCGATCGACGCCGGGTAGCGGCCGTGGCGGGCCACGTCGACCGAGTGCTCGTCAATGTCGGTGGCAAAGATCTGCACCGGCACCTGGAGTCCCAGCTCCTCCATCTTTTCCCGGATCAGGATGGCCACCGAATAGGCCTCCTCGCCGGTGGCGCACGCCGCCACCCACACGCGCAGTGGATCCTGCGGAGTGCTGGCCTGGAGCAGCTCGGGGATCACCTGGCTCGCCAGCAGCTCGAACGCCTCTGGATCACGAAAGAACTCGGTGACGCCGATGAGCATCTCTTTAAACAGGGCTTGGATCTCGTCCGGATTGTGCGTCAAAAAGCCGGCATAGGCATCGAGCGAGTCGAGCTGGCGAACGGTCATGCGGCGCTGGATGCGGCGGAGGATGGTGTTGCGCTTGTAGAGCGCAAAGTCGTGGCCGGTGCGGGTGCGCAGGACAGCGAGGATGTGTGCCAGCGCCTGCCCATCTTCGATCCGCATGGGCGCCACGCCCGCCAACGTCCCCCTTAAAAAGTTGGCGACATAGTTTTGAATCACCTCGGGCATCTGCGCCGGCGACAGCACATAGTCGACCAGGCCGGTGGCGATGGCGCTGCGCGGCATGCTCGTCTGCTCGGCCGTGGACGTGTCCTGGACGATGACCAGCCCGCCCGCCTCTTTGATGGCGCGAATGCCCAGCGTGCCGTCGGCGCCGGCGCC
>DATHUZ010000183.1:0-4322 GCA_035461725.1 Anaerolineae bacterium | reverse complement strand
GATCAAAGCGGGCCGACACGTGGAGCGGGGCGTAGGCCGCGGCGACGGCATAGTAGGCGGGCTTGGGGCGCGCGTAATAGTCGACGGCGGAGGTGCAGGCGGCCATCGGGTAGGGCTCGTTGAACTGCCAGGGCAGCGTGCCGGCGTGGGCGGGCTCGCGGCGGCGATCGGCCTCGACGGCGTAGCGCAGGCCGTCGAACTGGAGGAACTGGGCAGCCAACACCGTCGCGCGCACGTCGGGCAGCTCACCAAACGCGGCGCGCAGCGTCGGCTCTTTGAGCCACCACGCGCCGAGATGGTGCCAGTGTGGGTTGTCGAGGCTGACCGGCCACTGCTGGTCGGGCGGGATGATGCGATCGAGGGTGCGGAGGTTGGTGATGCCCTCCACACCAAACTCAGAGTGGAGGCGCGAGCAGCCACGGTTGTAGAGGCTAAAGTGGTCGACCAGGCCCTGGTGCTCCCACGGACCGTGCACGTCGTGCAGTCCGGCGGGGTTACGGGCGATGGCTTCCAGGGTGTTGTTGAACTCGGGTCCAGAAGGTGAGGTAGGGAGCCAGAGACGGCCCGGATCGTGCGCCTCGACAACGCGGTGCAGCGCGCCGAGCAGGGGGTGGTCGTCGCCGGCAGGACAGCCCTCGTCCGCCGCCAGCTCGTTGCCGCCGCACCAGATGGCCAGCGAGGGGTGGTTGCGCTTGCGGGCGACGATCTGCGCCGCTTCGCCGGCCAGCAGGTCGATGTAGCCCTCGTCGACGGGCGGCACGTTGTCGACGCCAGAGCTCGATTGGATGAATTCCTGCCAGACGAGGATGCCGAGGCGGTCGCACAGGTCGTAAAAGGCCTCTTTTTCGATCAGGCCGCCACCCCAGACGCGGAGCAGGTTGACGTCCGCGCGCCGCGCAAGGTGGAGCAGGCGCTCGAGCCTGTCGGGGCGGGGCACCCCGTAGAGGGCATCGAGGGGCACCCAGTTCCAGCCCTTGACATAGATACGCCGGCCGTTCACCAGCAGGGCATAGCTTTGCCCCGTCGTGTCGGGCACGTCGTGGGGGGCAAACTCGACGCGGCGGATCCCAAAGGCCACGCGCCGCGCGTCGGACACGGTGCACGCGCCCTCGCCCAGCTCGACGGCGCGCACCTCGGCCCGGTAGAGGAACTGATCGCCATGGCCGTTCGGCCACCAGAGCGCCGGCCCCACCACAGGCAGGACCGTCTCGATAGTGGTGGCACCGGCCGGGACCTCCTGCTCGCTACACACCCCGGCAACGATCTGCCCGGCAGCGTCGAGCAGCGAGACGTCGAGGGCGACGGTAGTGGCGTGCGCCGTCGACAGCCGGGTGACGACCGAGACAGAGGCGCGCGCCAGCGAGCGGTCCAGCTCGGGCCGCACCCACACATCCTCAATGCGCACCGGACCGCAGATCTCGAGCTGAACGTCGTCCCAGATGCCGAGGTGCACCATGCGCGGGCAAAAATCCCACCAATAGTTCATGCGCGCCTTGTGGGTGCGCACCTGGCTGGTGCGCCCGACCTGCGGCTGCTCGTCGGGGGCGGGATCGACGACGGCGACGAGCAGGTTCTCCTCGTCGTACCGCAGCAGATGGCCCACCTCGAACAGGGCGGGGGTGAACATGCCGCGGTGCTGACCGAGGGGCTCGCCGTTCAGAAAAAAGTGCGCCGCATAGTCGACGCCCTTGAAGTGGAGCACGACGCGCCGGCCGCGGTGCGCGCCGGGCACGGTGAAGGTTTTTTTGTAGAGCCACGCGCGCTGGGGCACCCACTCGAGGAGCAGGCTGTTGAGGCCCGTGTAGGGGTCGGGTGTTTGACCCGCCCGCCAGGCGTCGTGCTGGGCGCTGCCCGGCACTGCCGCCGGCAGCCAGCCGCGCACGTCGCGGCTGGCGGGCTGGTGGGCCCTGCGCGCCAGCCAGTCGAGCCCGAGGTATGGCTTGCACAGCCAATCGGTGCCGCTCAGTAAGATGATCTCTGACATAACTCTGTTAGCTCTCGCTCACCACCGGCTCGCGGCGGATGTCGGGGTCCGTAAAGATGTCGCTGGCGTCGTCGCTGTGGGTGGAGAACTCGGAGACGACGGCGCCCTCGGGGCCGGCCTGGAACCAGTGGAGCGTGTCGGGGGGCAGGGTGTACTGCTCGCCGGGCGCGAGCACGATCTCGTGCCACACGCTATAGTGGCGGCGGCGGTGGGCCGGCGGGTGGGCGAGGGGGTGTGGTGCCGGCTCGCCTGGGACGTAGAGGTAGAGGGTGCCCCAGCGGCAGCGAAAGGTCTCTTCCTTGCCGGGGCTGCCGTTGACGGGTGGGTGGCGGTGCTCGGGGCAGGTCTGTCCCGGCAGCAGCACCAGCTCCTTGGCGCACACGCGCGACGTGTTGACATACGTTACCAATTGCAAGCCGGTCTGCGCCAGCTCACCCAGGCCCATGTCGGCGACCTCGAGGGCCAACGCCTCATCGGACGTCAGGGCGATGCCGGCGCGGGCCAGGTATTCGTTGGCCAGGCGCCTGGCAAGCGCCTGCTCGGATGATCTGATCACGGTTCCTCCTTCGCTAATCTCCCCCCCCTTGAGGGGGGGGCGGGGGGGGGGTGAAACGCCCGCAGTGCACGCGAACTCGGGAAGCACGGTCACAAGCGCCTCGGCCTGCTGGCCCAGGTGCCTGTCACCCGCGATGATGTCGGCGGCGATCCGGACGCGGCGCGCGGTCAGGCCCGGCGGTGGGGTGATAGAAAAGTGTGCCGTGGCCGTGGTGCCGGGCCGGAGCGCGATGCGGATCTCTTGTGGCGCCGCAGCCCAATCGGGCGGAACGACTGGCCGCACGATCCCGTCTGCGGCACCGGCAGGCCAGCAGTGAACCGAGGCGACAAAGTGTGCCGCCTCGCCTGCCCGCACCGCCGCCTGGTAGGGCTCGATGCGCACGTCGCACCCGCCGTCGCAGGCATGGGCCATGCCCGCCAGCGTCAAGTCCGCGTGCAGGCGCTCCAGCACCCGACCCCGCTCGGCCAGCCGGTCCAGGTACCCGTCGGGCACCCAGAGCGGCTCGTGGTGACCGGGCAGCATCAGGTCGGGAGCCAGCACCCGGTAGAGCTCGGCGGCCTGGATATAATCGCCCGCGTCAAAGCCGTTGCCGTACACGTAATTCCAGTGGCTGCCGCCCTGGTCCCGGAACTGGTCGCCCGTCGCCAGGGCGCGCAGACCGTCGACCTCGAAGGCGATGGCGACTGCGTAGCGCGTGTGGCCTGGCTGCGGGTAGAGGGTCAGCTCGTATTCGTGCCAGCGAACCGGCTGTCCCAGCGGCAGGCGCCTGTCGACGGCGATCGGCTCGTACCAGAGACAGGGTAGATCGTAGCACCACGGCTGCTCCAGGATGCCGGCGAACGTGTCGGCCGCCCACACCTGCGTGCCCTCCACGCGGCGCAGCAGGTTCAGGCCGGCGACGTGGTCGTCATGGTAGTGGGTGGGCACGACAACGTCGACCCTGTCGACGCCAAAATCGCGCTTGAGCGCGGACAGCGTGTAGAGCCAGGGACGGCGGGAGGCAGGGTCGGCGCCGGGTGCCTCGCCGGTACAAAAGTCGTAGCCATAGTCGATGAACAATGCGGCACCGCTGCCGGACAGGAGCACGTAGCTGTTGGCCATGCTGGCGCGGTTGAAGAGCAAGTGGGGGGTGAGGGCGACGTAGGGGTGGTCGTGCAGGAGAAGCAGGCGTGGGTTCTGCTGCCGCTCGCGCAGCAGGCGCCAGAGGCGCTCGACGAGCAGGTCGATGGCCGGCCCGGCGGGCGCGATCGGGTCACCGTGGGAGGGGAGGAGCAGGTCGACGCCGCGCGCGCGCAGGTCGAGGAGCGAGGCGATGCCCGCGGCGGCACCCTCGGCGCCGCCATAGCTCCACTGCGTGGCGGCGAGCGACCAGACCTTGCCGGGGGCGGCGATCAGATCGCCACTGAAGGCGAGGCGCTGCCCATCGACCTCGGCCAGGAGACTGATCGAGCCTGTGGTGTGCCCCGGCGTCGGGACGACCTCTATCGTCTGCGCCCCAAAGCGGCGCAGCTCATAGTCGCGCAGTGTGCCCGTCACGGGTACCGGGTCGAGCAGCGAGAAGCGGTCCTGGCGCACGTTATAGCTGCGGTAGAGCTCGCGCGCCTGCCAGTGGTGGTCGACGGCGGCAAAGAGGTCGCGCTCGGCATGGGGCACCCACACGCGCGTGCCGGCGGCCACGGCGCGGGCCAGCCCCTGGCCCTGGTCGCGGTGGTGGTGGGTGAGCAGGACATCGGTGACGCGCTCGATGCCGAGCGCGGGCAGGTGGTCGAGCACGTCGCCGGC
>DATHUZ010000182.1:0-4553 GCA_035461725.1 Anaerolineae bacterium | reverse complement strand
TATATCATGCCCTACGTGGCGGACCTGCGCAACGTGATCGATATGGAGACGATCGCGGCTTCGGGGCTCAAGATCGGTGTGGACCCGATGGGCGGCGCGACGGTGCACTACTGGGAGCCGATCGCCGAGATGTACAGGCTAAACCTGGAGCTGGTCAATCCGCGGGTGGACCCGACATTCGGATTCATGACGGTGGACAAGGACGGGAAAATCAGGATGGATTGCTCGTCGCCCTACGCGATGGCGAGCCTGGTCGACCTCAAGGACCGGTTCGACGTGGCCTTTGGCAACGACACCGACGGAGACCGGCACGGCATTGTCACGCCGAGCGTGGGATTGATGAACCCCAACCACTATCTGGCGGTCGCGATCTGGTACCTGTTCCAGAACCGGCCTGGCTGGCGGCCCGACGCGGCGGTCGGCAAAACACTGGTGTCGAGCTCGATCATCGACCGGGTGGCCGCCCACCTGGGGCGGCGGCTGGCCGAGGTTCCCGTGGGCTTCAAGTGGTTCGTGGATGGCCTGGTGGATGGCTCTCTTGGATTTGGCGGCGAGGAGAGCGCGGGGGCATCCTTCCTGCGGCAAGACGGCACCGTGTGGACGACCGACAAGGATGGCATCATCCTCGACCTGCTGGCAGCCGAGATCACGGCAGTGACGGGCCAGGACCCAGGTGCGCATTACCGCGCGCTCACCGAGCAATTCGGCGACCCCGTGTACGAGCGCACCGACGTCGCCGCCACCCCGCCGCAAAAGGCCGCGCTGGAGCGCCTGTCGACAGGCATGGTGGCCGCGCAGGAGCTGGCAGGCGACAAAATCGTGGCCAAGCTCACGACTGCACCGTTCAACAACGCCCCCATCGGCGGGCTGAAGGTCGTCACGGGCAATGGCTGGTTCGCGGCCCGGCCATCGGGCACCGAGGACATCTACAAGATCTATGCCGAGAGCTTTTGCGGGCAGGATCATCTGCGCACGATTTTCGGCGAGGCGCAAGAGATCGTGGCCGCGGCGTTCGCCGAGGCGGGCCTCTAGCAGTCTCGAGGAGGGGAAAGGAGCCAATGTCCCCAAAGGTAGCCATCAACACCGAACTGCACGTGTCGCGCCCTGCGCGCGATCGTTACCGCTTTGCTGTGTCGCACTTTGCCGAGGACGGGCACGCCGTTTTTCGCGATATCCGCAGCGTGCGGGTCTTTGTCCAGGAGATCAACGAGAAGCGCGATTTGACCGGCGACCCACCCAACGAGCAGGCCGTCAAGGCGGGCCAGCTCAATGCCATGGCCCTGATCGACGCCACCTTGCACCACGTGGCTCGTCTCTACCGGCGGCAGCTCAATCCACAATTCCTCCACCAGGCGCAGCAGTGGCTGGCGGGGCAGATCGGCCAGGAGGCGCTGGACCGCGCCCTCTCCCGGTTCGTGGCCGAGTTCCCGCCTCTCGCCGTCTACGAGGGTGAGATCGCACCCGCCGACTATGTAGCCGGCGAGACAGACGGCGTGCCGCATCGCGAGCTGATCCTCGAAGACGTGCTCCAGGTCTGGCTCGACAACGCCAACCCGGCCGCGTCTCCCTTCTCCGAGCTTTTCGACGACGCGAGCCTGCAGCGCGAGTCGCCTTACCTGCAGATCGTCTACCTGCTGCGACGGTACCTCGACACGCAGCCCGGGTTCGGGCCGGAGGATCAGAACCTCGTCGACCTGCTGCGCGCGCCCGCCGTCGCCGTGCCACTTTCACTCGCCGGGCAACTGCAGTACATCCGGGAGAAATGGGCCTCCCTGCTGGACGACTACCTGGATGGCCTGCTTGGTGGCCTCGATCTGTTAACAGAAGAAGAGAAGCAGGCATTCGCCGGGCCTGGCCCATCGGTGGTCCTCGACTTTTTCCGGCTGGGCCTCGACACCGAGTCGGCGCGCTACAGTGCCGATCGCGATTGGATGCTCCATCTGGTCATGCTCGCCAAGAGCACCTACGTGTGGCTCGACCAGCTCTCCAAAAAGTACCGGTGCTCGATCGTCCGCCTGGATCAGGTCCCGGATGAAGAGCTGGACACTCTCGCGCGTTGGGGATTCAACGGTCTGTGGCTGATCGGCCTGTGGGAGCGCAGCCCGGCATCGCAGCTCATCAAGCAGATCATGGGCAACCCCGAAGCCGTCGCCTCGGCCTACTCGGTTTTCGACTATCAGATCGCCGCCGACCTGGGCGGGGAAGAGGCGTACCAGGACCTGTCCCGCCGGGCCTGGCAGCGCGGCATCCGGCTCGCCAGCGACATGGTGCCCAACCACATGGGGCTCGATTCCAGGTGGGTCATTGACCATCCCGACTGGTTCCTCGGGCTCGACGATAGCCCCTTCCCCTCCTATACCTTTAACGGACCGGACCTCTCATCGGATGACCGGGTGGGCATCTTTCTCGAAGATCATTATTACAACCAGAGCGATGCCGCGGTCGTTTTCAAGCGGGTCGACCGCCAGAGCGGCAGCGTACGCTACATCTATCACGGCAACGACGGCACAAGCATGCCGTGGAACGATACAGCCCAGCTCAACTACCTCAGCCCCGCCGTGCGTGAGGCCGTGATCCAGACCATCCTCGCCGTCGCGCGCCGCTTCCCCGTGATCCGGTTCGACGCCGCCATGACGCTGGCCAGGCGCCACGTCCAGCGCCTCTGGTTCCCACAGCCGGGCACCGGCGGCGCGATCGCCTCGCGCTCCGAGCACGGAATGACGAACGCCGAGTTCAACGAGGCCATGCCTGCCGAGTTCTGGCGCGAGGTGGTCGAGCGCGTGGCGCAAGAAGTGCCCGATACACTCCTGCTGGCCGAGGCCTTCTGGATGATGGAGGGCTATTTCGTGCGCACGCTCGGCATGCACCGGGTCTATAACAGCGCGTTCATGCACATGCTCAAGAATAAAGAGAACGCCAAGTATCGCACCTCCATCAAGAACGTGCTCGAGTTCGACGCCGAGATCCTGAAGCGTTACGTCAACTTTATGAACAACCCCGACGAAGAGACGGCCGTCGCCCAGTTCGGCAAGGGCGACCAGTACTTTGGCGTGTGCACGATGATGGTCACCATGCCCGGCCTGCCGATGATCGGGCATGGCCAGGTCGAAGGCTACCGTGAAAAGTATGGCATGGAATACCGCCGCGCCTATTGGGACGAGCAGCCGGACGTGGAGCTGGTCAGGCGGCACGAGCGCGAGATTTTTCCACTGATGCAGCGCCGCCACATCTTTGGCGGCGTGCAGGACTTTCGGCTCTATGATTTTTACACGCCGGACGGGGCAGTCGACGAGGACGTTTTTGCCTACTCGAACGCCTCGCCATCAGGTGAGCCCGGACTGGTGCTCTACAACAACAAGTATGCCGAGACCCGTGGCCGGATCCACACATCGGCTGCCAGTGTCGTCACGTCCGAGTCGGGCGAGCGCCAGTTGATCCAGAAAACGCTCGGCGAGGCACTGGGCCTGCGCGCCGACGACGGCCTCTTTTGCACCTTTCGTGACCACGTCTCGGGCCTGGAGTACCTGCACTCGACCCGTGAGATCTGCGACCAGGGCTTGTACGTAGAGCTGGGCGCTTTCAAGTACGTGGTCTATCTCGACTTTCAGCAAGTGGCCGACGACACGGAAGGACGCTACGCCCTATTGGCGGCAGCCCTGGCCGGCCGCGGAGTGCCGAGCATCGCCGACGCCCTGTTGGCCCTGTTCGAGCCACAGGGGGAGCCCGAGCCAGCGGCTGTAGAGGCCGAGGTGGCGCCGGTTCCCAGGGCCGGCGGTATCTTGCTCCACGTGACCTCCCTACCTGGCCGTTTCGGCATCGGTGACCTGGGAGATGCGGCCTACCGCTTTGTCGACTTTTTGGTCGACAGCCGCCAGCAATACTGGCAGATCATGCCCCTCGGCCCGACGAGCTATGGCGACTCGCCCTACCAGGCACTCTCGGCCCTGGCCGGTAATCCACTGCTGATCAACCTCGAGCGCCTGATCGACGAGCGCTGCCTGGCGACCTGGGATCTCGATCGCGCGCCTCACTTCCCTGACGACAGGGTAGACTATGGCCCCGTGATCGACTACCGGCTGCGCATGCTGCACCTCGCCTACGATAACTTTAAGGTCAACGCCGACGGTGCCCTCAAGGACGAGCTTGACGAGTTCGTCGCCGGCAGCCACTGGTGGCTTGATGATTACACGCTCTTTGCCGCGCTGAAGGAGCACCATGGCGGCGCGGTCTGGAGCACGTGGGACGAGGATATCGCCACACACCAACCCGAAGCGGTGGAGCGCTGGCGGGCCGAGTTGGTCGATCAGGTCCGGTTCCACGAGTACGTGCAGTTTCAGTTTCACAGGCAGTGGTCGCGGCTCAAGGCGTACGCCAACGAGCGCGGCGTGCGCATCATGGGCGACGTGCCGATCTTTGTGTCGTACGACAGCGCCGACGTGTGGGCACATCCAGAGCTGTTCCACCTCGACGCGCAGGGCAAGCCCACCCTGGTCGCCGGAGTCCCGCCGGACTACTTTAGCCCCACGGGCCAGTTGTGGGGCAATCCACTCTAC
>DATHUZ010000181.1:0-3346 GCA_035461725.1 Anaerolineae bacterium | reverse complement strand
GGTCTTTGAGCAACTGCTCGGTGGTGTCAAAATTTCCCACGAGCGAAGGGCACGCCGACCAGATGAGGGCGAGCGCGCCCGACACGTGGGGCGCGGCCATCGACGTGCCGCTCATGGTATAGTAGGTGGTATCCCCGCTATAGTAGGCCGAGCGGATGGTGGAGCCGGGCGCGCTGACCTCGGGCTTGATGGCATTCGGCTCGTATGGGTCCTGCGACGGTCCCCACAGGCTAAAGCTCGAGATCGCATCAGTCGACGTGGTGGAGCCGACCGCTGTCACCTCGCGGTAGGTAGCGGGGGTGCCGACCGAGCCGCAGAAGGCGCTCGAGTACCCACAGTTCGAGGTGTTGCCTGCGGAAAAGACAGGGTAAATGCCGGCTGCCTGCCAGGCGGTTACCTTGGTACGGTACCAGTTGTCGTAGGTGCAGCCGCCCCACGAGTTGTTGACGATGTGCGGGCGCATGCTGGTGCTGCCGCCGGGTGCCAACATCCAGTCGGCGCACGCGTTGAGGGTCGAGTCGGAGCACGAGGTGCTGCTGCAGCCCTTGCAGGCGATCCACTTGGCGCCGGGCGCGACGCCGATCTGGTTGCTGCCGCCATCGCTGCCCACCATTGTGCCCATGGTGTGGCTGCCGTGGCCGTTGTTATCGCCGGGTGCGCTGGGATAGGTGCCGGTGGGATCGGACCAGCTATAGGTATGGTTGTAGCTGCCGCCCCCCAGGTTGCCCCGGTATTGGCTGATGAGCGCCTGGTGGGTGTAGCGGACGCCGGTATCAATGTTGGCGACGACAATGCCGCCACCCGTGTAGCCCAGTCCCCACACGTCGTCGGCGTTGATCTTGGACACGCCCCACTCCACGGCCGTGATCTGTGGAAGGTCTGGCTCCAGCCGGACGTCGGGCACGGGGTAGACACGTTCCAGGCGCAGTTGGCCTACATCGGCAAAGAGGGTGAGATCGTTCACGGTGTTGATCGCGGCGCCGGGGATATAGATCGAGTTGTCGATAATGAACGACTGGTACGGGATGCGCCGCGCGTCGAGGTAGGCGCGCACCTGTGCCTGGCTGCGCTGCGCAGTTGCCAGCAGGGTGTTGTAAACCAAGTCGCCGCGCTCGGCCCAGGACAAGCCGTACGCGGCGCGCAGATCCGCCTGATTGCGGAACACGACAAAGAGGTTGGCCGTGCCCTCCGTCTGGAGGGCTGACAAGAGAGCCGGCTCAACCTCAACCGTTGGCCCCTGCCCTTGTGGGTTGGGCCCGGCCAGTGTGGCCACCCCCCCGTTTGGCAGCACCAAAGCGAGCAAGATAACGACAAACACCAAAAGCTTGACGGGTTTCATCGCCTACTCCTCCTTGCTCTGTATTGAGTTGTGAATTGGTCGGTTCGCTGCGTGGCACAGCGCAGCAACCGCGCTCGATCATCATATCACAGCGCACAGGTTCTGTCAATTCAGAGGGGAAACGCTTAAGAGGCGGGGCGACTAGAAGAACTTTTGGCGGCGGGGGCGGGTGCGCAAATCCCAGGCGAGGCCGGCACCTGCTGCGACGAGGGCGAGGCCAAGCAGGGCAACGAGGGGGGTGGGGAAGGCCGGCGGCCGCCCGGCATTGACTTCGAACGCATCGACGTTGGCCACGGCCGGTTCTCCATCGGCCAGCGACAACTGCAGCGTGTGCTGGCCAGATGCTAACCCGCCTGCAATCGGGTGTCGCACCTGCCATTCGACCTCGGCCGCGTGCAGGTCCAGGTATGACCGGCCCCGTGCGTCGGTGGGCAAGCCTGCGACGTTGCGACCATCGATGCTGACGAGCAGGCGCCCATCGGCCGGCCCTCGCCGGGCGATGAGGTCGACCGCGTGGCCACGGAAGGTGAAGGTGAAGCTGCTGCCTGGCACGCCGGTTTCGTACAGGCCCGCGCCGCTGGCTTCCGGCGCGATCACACCATACCAGGCGGGGGCGGCAGCGGCGGCGGGATGGGTCTCCTCAAAGTGACCGGGGGGCGCCACAAAGAGCGAGCGGGTGGCGCTCTGCACGGCGTCGTAGACGGGACGTGGGGTAAAGTCGACGTCGACCAGGCGAAAGTAGTAGGCCGCGTCGTCGGGCGTGTACTGCTGGCCGGTCTGCCGGAAGTACCAGATGTTGAACGCACCGGCCCATGGCCACTGCTCGTGTGCCAGCTCGATGCCGCGCACGGTGTACTCGGCCTGCTGCTGCTCACTCACCCGCTCCCAGATGAGCGCATCGTCGGCAAAGTACTCCGGGGCGGCGTTCCAGCCGTACTCGTTGAACCATATCGCCTTGTCCTGGTCGCCATAGCGCTCCATAATCTCGCGCTGCAGCTCGACACGGCGAAAGTTGAGCACGTCAGGATCGGGCGGGTCTTCGGGCGGCAGGTCGAAGCCAAACGCGTTGGCCGACAGGATGTCAAAAGAGGGGCCGGCACCCGCCTTGTACATCTCTTCGAGAAAGAGGAGATCGGGCATCGAGCGCCAGCGCCCCGGCTCGGGGTGTGGCTCGCCCAGGGTGATCGCCAGCGGAGCAGCCAGGACGTGAACGTTGGGATCGGCCTCTTTGGCGCGGCGATAGGCAATCTCGAGCATCCTGGTGTAGGCGACCGGGTCGACGGCTTGCTCGCCCCACTCGGGATAGATGTTGGGCTCGTTCCAGATCTGGATGTATTGGACGCGGCCTTTGAAGTGGGACACAAAGGCGTACACAAAGTCGCCATACTGCTCAAAGTCGGCGGGTGGGGTCTCGGAGCGGGTATCGGGCAGGCGTGCCCAGGCCGGCGCGCGATCGAGGCGCGCGATGACCTGGATGCCATTTTCCCGGCACATGTCCACCAGCTCGTCGAACTTGGCCCAACTGCTCTCGCCGCTGACCGGGTCGACGAACTCGCCCTTGCGCAGTGGCTCGATCTCGGCCCACGCGAACTGCTGCTTGGCCCAACCGAGCCCCGCTTCGCGCGCCATCTCGATCGTGCGCTGCCGCTTCCACAGCTCCACTTCTCGGGCGAGGAAAAGGTTGGCGCCGAAAGGGTTGACGTCGGTGTTGGGGATGGTGCGCGCCGGTACCCACTCAGCAATAGGAGAGTCGGCCAGGGCGACGTGGCGAAGCAAGATCACCCCGAGAATGACACTCAAGGCGGCCACGACGGCCACCAGGATCAACGTACGAAGCCGAAACATCGCTCTCCTTGCTTCACGGGCTCTGGCCTTTCAACAGTGGAGAGTATACCAGAAATGAGACGAATGCGCAACGGGGCGAGGTGTGGTGAAACAGCCCGGGGGTGACAATGTATGCGATCGGTGTGAACCGGCCGGGGGACAGTGGGGCGGTTCACACCGATC
>DATHUZ010000180.1:0-2849 GCA_035461725.1 Anaerolineae bacterium | reverse complement strand
ATTTACACGGATAACACGGATACTGCGACGTCAGGCTTTCAGGGCACGAAAGCTGACGAGCTTTTGCTGCTCCTCGTCCCACAGGTTCATGAAGAGCGATTTCAGACTGCTGCGCAGTGTGACAGGCTTGACGGCCTGCATCGCCGGCACCTCATCGTAGCACTGCTGCAGGTGGTAGTTCGGGATGCGCGGCTGAAGGTGGTGGATGTGATGCAGCCCGATGTTGCCGGTGATCCACTGGAGCGCGCGCGGCAGCTTGTAGTAGGAGCTGCCCTGGAGCGCCGATTTCTCAAAGTCCCACTCGGCATCGCGCGCCCAGTAGACGCCATCGAACTGGTGCTGGACGTAAAAGAGCCACACGCCGATCGCTCCGGCAACGAACATGATCGGGAGCTGGATCAGGAAGTAGCCGCGCAGGCCGATGGTCAGCGCGGCGACGAGCAGGATGGCGGCGATGGCCGCGTTGGTGATCCAGACGCTGCGAATGTCGCGCGCCCTGTCGCCGCGCCTGGGGAAGCGCTGCAGGATCAGGAAGATAAAGATGGGGCCGACGGTGAACATGACCGCCGGGTAACGAAAGACGCGGTAGGCCAGGCGTGTGTGCCACGGCGCGGCGCGGTATTCGGCGACGGTCATGGTCCACACGTCGCCTGTTCCTCGTTTGTCGAGGTTGCCGGCTGTGGCGTGGTGGGTGGCGTGGGAGCTGCTCCAGTCATGATAGGGCGTGAAGGTCAGCACGCCGGTGACGTAGCCGAGCAGTGTGTTCGCGCGGGATGAAGCAAAAAAGGAACCGTGGCCGCAGTCGTGGAAAAAGATAAAGATGCGGATATACAGGGCCGCGGCGGGCACGGTCAGAATCAGGGTCACCCACCAGGGCAGGTCGAGGACGACCGTGTAGATCATCAACGCCCATAGTGCGAGGTAGGGTACAAAGGTATTCACCACCTGCCACGTAGCCTTGTGGCTGTCGGGGTGCGCGTAGCGGGCAAGGTCAGCCTGCCAGGCAGGCCGGGATCGATCGCGTGTGGTTGATCTTTTGGACATGCACACCTTCATTCAGAACTTGACGGCTGGCTGTCATCGTCGGTGCTCCTTTGCAACCGTGGTGGTTATTATACTATAGGTTTTGGATGCTGCCAAGCTCTGTATGATCGATTTTCGCTGTTCAGGTCTCAATACGAGAAGTGCTCGTCGGATTGACCCCGTGCCGCTAGAGTGCTATACTGGGCGCCATGCCGTTCATACCTGGCAGGTTGTCCGGCCGGTCGAGACGAGGGCCTGTCTAGACAGGAGAAACGTTCATGGAGGCGAGAAAATCTCGCTTGTTGGCGCACGCGCTCCGGCGTGCAGAGGCGATGCGGACGCAAGCACACCCGCGGTGGAGAGCGGTGCTGTTTCCCCTCGTGGGGTTTGTCTCACTCGTCTGGTTTCTGGTGCGCGTGGTGCCCAAGCCCAGCAGGGCGGGCTATCCCTGCCAGCGTGTGGCTGCTCCGCTGGCGTCGAGCTTTGTGCTCTGGCTGCTGGCGATGTCGGGGGCAGGAGTGGCGTTGCGCGCTGCGCGAGAGCGGTTCAAGAGCGCGCGGGCAGTGGCAGGCGTGGCCTGCCTGGTGTTGGGGGTAGTGGGCGTGGTGTGGGCGCTCGGGACGATGCCACAGCCGGCGCGGGCAGACTATGCGCCGCACCCCTCGAACCAGCCGATGGGCGTGGCCCAGGGCCTGGCGCCTGGGCGGGTGGTGTGGGTGCACGACCCGGCGGTGACCGACTGGCCCGGACCTGATACGGGGACTCGCTGGTACGACCACGTCGACCAGGAGGTGACCGGCCAGATGCTGTCAGCGGCGCTGCAAGCCTACACCGGGGTGGACACCGACCTGGTGGCGTGGAATGCCCTCTTTCGCTACCTGAACGGGGGCAGCGGCTATAGCGCCGGCGAAAAAGTCGCGATCAAGATCAACCTGGTGACGACGAACGCGCGCATGCCGCTGGTGGACGAAGAGTACAACCAGCTAGAGTCGGATGTGTATGGCGTTACCTTCGATTCGATCGCCAACGCTCCCCAGCTCCTGCACGCGCTGCTCGACCAGCTCGTCAACGTCGCCGGCGTGCACCAGTCGGACATTACGATCGGAGACCCGACAGGGTTGTTTGTCAACTATCTGTACGAGCCTCTGCACGCCGACTTTGCAGACGTGCACTACTGGGACAACCGGGGAACGCTGGGGCGGACACGGGCGGAGCTCGGCACGGTGCCTCTTTACTGGAGCACACCCGACGCGACAGGCACCACACAGGACTACCTGCCGCTGGCCTTCGAACAAGCTGATTATATCATCAACCTGGCCATTCTGAAGAGCCATCACGGCGCCGGGATCACGGTTGGCGCCAAAAACCACTATGGCTCGCTGGTCCGCAACCCCGACGGCTACATGCGGGGCAAGCCCAACACCGGCCCGCCGCCGTACAACGGTTACTATGACATGCACGCCACGCTGCCGGGCGACGGCTTTCGCGGCGACTGGTCCGCGACGCTGATGGGCCAGTATCGTGCCCTGGTCGACGTGATAGGGCACGAGGCGATTGCGGACAAGACGGTATTGTACCTGGTCGACGGGCTGTTCGGCGGCAAGCATTGGCTGTCCGAGCCGTCGAGATGGGACATGCCGCCATTCGACGGTGACTGGCCCTCGAGCCTGTTTCTCTCGATGGACCCGGTCGCCCTCGACTCTGTGGCGCGCGACTTGCTGAGCCAACAGTGGCCTGAAGACGTGCTGATGTACGAGGGTGTGGAGGATTATCTGCACGAGGCGGCACTGGCCGGCAATCCACCTTCGGGGACGTTTTACGACCCG
>DATHUZ010000179.1:0-6287 GCA_035461725.1 Anaerolineae bacterium | reverse complement strand
GGTGCACCGTGCCCGCCAGGCGGGCGTCCTGACCATCGTCGACGGCGCCCACGCGCCCGGCCAGATCCCGCTCGACCTGTCCTCGCTCGGCGCAGACGTGTATGCCGGCAACTGTCACAAGTGGTTGATGGCACCCAAAGGGGCCGGCTTTCTCTATGCCCGCAAGGAGGTGCAGCCTCTGCTGGAGCCACTGGTGGTGAGCTGGGGCTGGGAACCGGAGCAGACGACGCTGCTGTCGTTGGACACGGCTCGGGTTTCGCCCTTTATCCTCCAGCACGAGTGGCAGGGCACACGCGACATCTCGGCCTATCTCACCGTGCCGGCGGCGATCCGCTTCCAGGAGGAGCACGGCTGGCCGCGGGTGCGGCAGGAGTGCCACGCGCTGCTGCGCTATGCGCGGGAGGCCATCGGCGAGCTGACGGGGCTGGAGCAGATCTGCCCCGATTCGGAAGAGTGGTACGCGCAGATGGCCGCCTTTCCCCTGCCACCGTGCAATGCTGGCGAGCTGAAGCGGCGGCTGTACGACGAGTATAGGGTCGAGGTGCCGATCATCGAGTGGCCGGCGCCGGGTCAGGAGGGGCCGGAAGGGCGGCGGCAGTTGGTGCGGGTGTCGGTGCAGGGGTATAACACGCGGGAGGATGTGGCGGCGCTGCTGAGAGCGCTCGAAAACCTGCTCCCAGACAAGTCCTCTGTTTGACAATTGGAGACCTGCAATTGGTGATACTATTTACGTGATAATAATTTGACAAATTCTCTGGCCGGGTATATACTTGGACTGACTTGGACTGGTGCGGGACTCGTTCAGGTGCAGGCGCCCGGAGAATAGCTGACAAGTCAATGGGAGGAGATGACATGACGCTTCAGCGAATGGACAACGTTCTCATTGTGGTCGACGACCTTGAGGCTGTGAAGGCCTTCTTTGTCGAACTTGGAATGGAGCTGGAGGGCGAGTCGTCAGTCGAGGGACGTTGGGTGGACCTTGTCGTTGGGCTCGAGAACGTTCGATGCGAGATCGCGATGATGCGGACCCCCGACGGCCACGGCCGGATTGAGCTGGACAAGTTCTACACACCGGCGGCGGTCAGAACTGAGCCGGTGAACACACCAGTGAACACCCTGGGCATACGTCGCATCATGTTCGCCGTCGACGACATCGATGACGTCCTCGCGCGCTTGCGTACCCATGGTGCTGAGCTCATAGGCGAAATCACCCAATACGAGGACATGTACCGGCTCTGCTACATTCGAGGCCCTGAGGGCATCATCGTTGCGCTCGCCGAACAACTCCGATAAAGCTATAGGAGGCTTTTATGACCGACTATATCAGTCCACAGCAGTTCTACAAAGCCGAGGGCGTCGCGGACTGGCGCTTGACCAGCGAAGGCGCGACCGCGTTCTTCCGCACCCGGTCGTTCGCCGAGAGCGCTCGCTTCGTGCAGGCGATCAGTGAGCTGCCGGGAGTCGAGGATCACCACCCTGGCGTGGACGTGCGGCACGATGGCGTGACCATTCACACGATCACGTACACCGACGATTACTTTGGGCCCAGCAGCCGTGACGTTGAGCTGGCCAGGCAGATCTCGGCAGTTGCGTCGAAGCTTGGGCTAACCGCTGATCCGTCCGCAGTGCAGAGCCTGCTTATCATCCCCGGCGCGACCGACATCGCCAAAGTGAAACCATTCTGGCAAGCGGTGCTCGGATACGAGCCTCGGCGCGACAGTCCCGACGAGGACCTCGTCGATCCCCACGATCGCGGCGCGCCGTTCTGGTTCGAGCAGATGAATGAGCCACGAGGCGATGGCGGCGGCGCGATCCACATCGCGGTATGGGTGCCGTACGAGGAGGCAGAGACTCGCATCGCGGCGGCGCTCGCCGCAGGCGGCCGGATGGTGCGCGACGAGTTCGCGCCCTCTTGGTGGACTCTGGCTGATGCAGCGGGAAACGAAGCCGACATCGCCACCGTCAAGGGCCGCGACTGAAGCTGATCTCACTCGACAGTGCCGGTGATCCTGACTCACCCTTTGTGCTCGAGCAGGAGTGGCAGGGGACGCGGGATGTCGCGGCGTACCTCTCGGTGCCGGCGTCGAGATCTCGTGGCAGCGTGGCCAGGGCCTGCCCGAGCTGCCGTTGATGGTGGACGGCATCTACCGTGTTGCTCCCTCTCAGCCTGTAGGATGTGAGTGCCTGGTATTCCTGCCGCGCCTCTTGCACCATCGCTTCGCCTAGAAAACGTACGGGATCAACCGCCACGGCACCTGCTGGCGGTAGCGTTCATATTCATCTCTGAACTCGGCGGCGAGCATCGTTTCTTCACTCCCGATGCGCCGCACGATGAGCGGCACGACGAACAGGGTCAGTCCCAGGCCCACCAGGCTGCTCAACGACAGGCCGATGCCTGCCAGGCACAGCAGGTTGCTCAGATAGCCCGGGTGGCGCACCAGGCGGTAGGGGCCCTCGGCCACCAGCCTGTGTCCCGGCTGTATGCCCAGCCGCGAGGTGTACAACCCGTGCAGGGCGCGAAAGGCCGCTGCTTGCAGGACGATGCCGGCTGCAAAGATGGCCAAGCCGAGCCAGGCCGGCGGGCCGTTGCGCGGGATGGGGCCGGAAAAGTGCGCGTACTCCCAGGGCGGCACCACGATCAGGCCGGCGAGGGCCACGATGCCGAGCGCCAGGATAAGGCGTTGGCCGCGGTCGTAAGTCGAGGGCACTCCGCGCTGCCGTCCGGCGGCGATGAGCAGCCACCATAGGCTCCACAGAATCAGGTAGCTCACGCCAACCGGCCGCTGTAAAAAGGCCCACCCGCCACCCGCGAGGACGATGACGACGCAGCAGACGAGGGCAAAGAAGAGCAGGCCAACCAGCCTCACTATGTTCATCGTGACCTCCCCGGCACGGGCGTCTGGTCAGGTCTAGCTCCGCGCACGATCGCGAGGCATCGCACGATTGCGCAGCATCGCACGATTGCGCAGCATCGCACGATCGCCCAGCACCTGTCCGAGCATGGAGAATTCGGCCTGGGCGTGCTCGTCCAGCGCTCGTTCAAATGCGGTAGACAAAGCGGGTCCAGCGATTTGTGAGCTTCACGTTCCGTTCACCCTCTCGATCTCGCCTTCCGGCGCCACATGAACCAACACCCGCCGGACGCCAGGAACGCGCACGTGCACCAGCTTTTCCACCTGGTCGGCCAGACGGTGCGCGTCGGGTAAGGGCAGGTCGGGATCGGCCAGGCAGTGGAGGACGATGTCGTGCCCGCCGGGACCCGACCGGATGTGCAGCCGGGTGCAGCCGTTCAGCTCCTGTATCTCGCTCACTACGGCTGCGATCCGTGCCTCCAGGTCGCGTCGCTCATCCTCGTCCAACGGCGATGCTGGCACGACGGGTGACGCCAGCGGCTCGATGTGGCTGTGGATGTCGCGCACGTCGGGCAGCTCCTCACGCATGGCCAGTTCCAGCCGGCTGACCCTGTCGTGCGCCTGGCCCAGTGTCAGCTCTGCCGGCACCTCGACGTGCAGGTCCACAGAGGTACGATCTCGCACCACGTGAGCGTGGACGTCGTGGGTGTGCAGCCCCATCCTGGCGGCGATGGCGCCTACCGTCTGCGCCAGGCTTTCCCCTGACCGCCGCACCGGGTCGACGTGGACGATCACGTCGCCCCTCGGAACGATCCCGCCGACGTGCCGGTCCACCGCTTCTGCCACCTGGTGCGCCTCTTCCAACGACGCGCTGCGGTCCACGTTCACCACCAGGTCGACAAACACGGATGCGCCCGCCTGGCGCAGGCGCACCGGACCCAGGCTTTGCACCCCCGGCACCTGCGCCGCCTCGGAGGCGATCCGCTCTGCCAGACCGGGTGGCGCGACGTCGAGCAGCACGACCACCGCCCGCCTGCCGAGCTGCAAGCTGACGTACACGACAATCGCTGCCACCATGAGCGCCGCCACCGCGTCGCCCTTGACCAGCCACGCCCACTCCGGCCCCAGCCTGCCGCTGAGCCACACCAACGCCAGGCCGCCGATCACCACCGACGAGCTCCAGATGTCGGTGGAAAAGTGGAGCGCGTCCGCCTCCAGTGCCTGGCTGTTGTGTTTGCGCGCGGCTTTGTAGAGTATGCGCGAGCGCGAGATGTCGACGACGATCGAGACGGCCATCACGCCAAAGGCCCACAGGCTGGCCTCGATCTCGACCGTCTCGAAAAAGAGGCGCTGGATGGCTTCGTAGATGATCCAGACGCACGTCACCAGCAGCAGCAGCGTCTCGATCAGGGCCGACAGGTTCTCGACCTTGCCATAGCCGTAGCGATAGCGCTCGTCGGGCGGCCTGTCGGCGATGCGCACGGCAAAGAAGGTGACCAACGCCGCGACCAGGTCGAGGCCCGAATGGACAGCTTCGGCCAGGATGCCGAGGCTGCCCGTCATCAGGCCGACGACGAGCTTGAGGGCGGTGAGGAATATCGCCGCGACGACAGAGCTGAGTGCTGCGCTCCGCTTTTCCTTTTCGGCGTGTGTGTCGATCACGGCAGTCATGTCACGCTACCTTTCGAAAGTTGGCCGTATAGACCCACAGGTTGCCAAATCGCTCCTCGAATCGGAACCCGGCTGCCTCCGCGGCGCGCACCGTCTCGGCCAGAAAGAGATAGTCAGGATCGCCAAACTCCTCACTGATCGAGAGCACGCCGCCGGGCCGCAGCACGCGGTGCAGCTCTGCCAGGGCGCGATCCGGGTCGGGAATCTCGGGCAGCACCGTGATCAGAAACGCCCGGTCCACACTTTCGTTGTCGAGGGGCAACTCGTGGGCGCTGGCCACGTGGGTCTCGACGTTGGCGAGGCCCAGCTCCTGCACCCGCCGCTCCACCTGTGCGATCATCTCTGGCTGGATGTCCACGGCGATGAGCTTGCCGCCGGTGCCCACGCGCTGTGCGGCGTCCACCGTGAACGCGCCCGGCCCCGGCCCGAGCTCCAACACGCGCTCGCCCGGGCGGATGCCGATCCGATCCACGATGGGGCGCATGTAGCGCTTGCGGATCGGGTTGTCCACCAGCCACGACACAGCAGCCGGGCAGGGCGAGCCGTAGCCCAAGCGGGTCGCCAGCCGGGAGATCAGCTTGAGGGGAAAGAGCCAAAAAAACACCAGCCCCGCGACGGCGGCGAACGCGACAACAAACACTTTCCAGACGATGTTGCCCTGGTCCTTCATGGTGACGTCATCTCCTTTCGTATCGATCTAGGCAGCTTTGCAGGCGGCAGCGTAACCAAACCGGCCGCTGCTTTTTCATCGGCTCCCTTCCTTGTGTTTGCTCTCCACCCGCTCCAAGAGCGCGGGCAGCTCCTCTTCGATGAGTGAAAAGAGGTCGTGCGCCTCTCGCAGCCGCTCGTCCGACGCGGCATCCCGGCCCTGAAGTAGTGCCAGGCCCTGCTCGGCGATGTCATGCAGCGACGCCCACAGCTTGAGGCGCTGGCGGACAAAGACGGTCCAGCCGCCCGGCTTGAAACGAAAAGAGACCTGCCTGGGCAGTGGCGAGGCGACGCGCTCGATGAGGTCCATCTCAGTCAAGAGGCGCGTGTTGGTGCTGACCGAGCTTTTGCTCGCCTGCAAGATCTCGCACAGGTCGGTGAGCGACTGCTCGGGTGGATCGCAAATCAGAAGCACGCCCAGGATCCGGCCCGCCATGCGCGGCAGCCCCATCTGCTCAAAGTAAAGGCTGATGTCTTCGACAAAGTGCTTCTCTTCGTAGTAGCGCACGATTCTTGCCCCTCCTGTTGCTCGTTCGATGACGGCAGGAGTATATCATATTCTGAACGTTCTGTCAATATCGAACGATGAGAATGTACACTTACTGGTTGAGCGGATTGAGAAACGTGAGAGCCTGTTCTGCTGGTTGAGCCTGGCAAAGGTGCAAGCAGGGGTGCACCCTGCGGCGCCCGCAACAGATTGACAAGCGCGCCGAGCTGTGCTAGACTGTGACCTGCAGCGAAGCTCCGTGGCATTGACCTCGCCACCGGTACCTTTTCCTTCACAAGGTTTTCGACAACCGAATATCGCCGAGCATGAGAAAAAAGAGAAAGGAGTCGACCATGTCTCAGTCCCGAAGGGTACGTACCGTGTCCATCGTCTTGGCGCTGTTTGTTGGCGCCCTATCCATCGCTGCCGTCGCCACTCTCCTTCCTTCATATCCGCGACATGCGGCCGGTGCTGTGCGCGTGGTGCCATGCCTCACCGATCCTCGGGGCGCCCGGCGAGCCCGACATTCCCAACTTTTCACGCGCCCTCCACTCGCAGCACGCGGGTGA
>DATHUZ010000178.1:0-4265 GCA_035461725.1 Anaerolineae bacterium | reverse complement strand
ACCATGGCGTCGGCACCGACTTCGACGATGCGCTCCAGCTTCAGGTGGGGCAGGGCAAGCGCCGTCTGCTCGTCGGCGCCGAGGATGCCGCCGCCACAGCACTGGAAACGGCCCTCGTAGTCGATCGACGTGGCACCGGTGGCCGCAATGAGATCGTCGAGGCTGTGTGGATTCTCAGGATCGTCGAAATAGTCGTGCGCCGCCGCCGGTTTCAGATAGTGGCAGCCATAGTGCGCGGCCAACTGCAGATCGGAGAGATCGACCTTGACTGCCTCGCGGATGCGCTCCACGCCGACCTCTTCGTAGAGGATGCGTGCGATGTGGCGCACACGCACGGTGCCGTTGTAGCGCAGACCGGTCGTCTTGGACAGCTCACCGTTGACTCGTGCACGCAGCTCTTCGTCGTGCTGGAGATGGTGGTTGGCCTCGGCCAGGGTGCCGGTGCACGAGTTGCACATGGCACAGATATCGAGGCCCTGCTGCTCGGCCAGCGCCAGGTTGCGCGTCGCGAGGAGGAGTGCGGTCTCGACATGCACGGACTTGACGGGAAAACCGCAGCAGCCAAAGTCGTTGATGTCTTCCAGGTGGACGCCCAGCGCCCTCGCGACGTTGCGCGTCGAAGTTTCATAGTTCATGGCGCGCACGGGCGCAGTGCATCCCGGGTAGAGTGCGTACTTGTTCAATCTCGATCTCCTTCCCCTTCAGGCCGCGCCCGGACAAGCGTGTCGAGGCCCGTGGCGGCAAAGATCCGTCCGAAATCTTCGGACCGCTCGTGAATCGGGGGCAGCCCCTGCTCTTGCCGGCGCTCGTTCTCGAAATCGGTGATGTCGTACAGGCGGCCGTGTGCCGTCAGCAGCTCAACCTGAGTGCGGAACGAGGCGTGGACGTACCCCTCGCGCACGGCGATGTTCTTGATGGCGTACATTAGCTCGGTGATGCGCACATCCTGCGGGCAGCGCTCCTGGCAGGCGTAGCAGGTGGAGCAGAGCCAGATAAAGTCGCTCGACAGCACCCTGTCGCGCAGGCCGAGCAGCGCCATGTGGATGATGCGGCGCGGGTCGTAGCGGTCGGTGACCTCGCGCACAGGGCACGAGGCGGTGCAGGTGCCGCAGGCAAAGCAGCGACGGATGTACTCGCCCCCCGGCTGGGCGGCGATCTCGCGGGCAAAGAATGGATCGGCCTGGCTGATATCGATCACGTCGTCGTCCATAAAACGCTCCTATCTGATCAAATGCGCAAATGCGCAAATTGCCGCTCGCGCTACGCCATGCTCGCTCGGCACCTGCTCATGCTCACGCCTCGGTCTCGAGCTCCGGAACGGCCGGTGTGGGCAGGGGCCGCCGCAGCGGGCTCGGGCCCAGCTCGCGGACGCGCTCGGTCATCTGCTTCGCCGCGTTCACAAAGCCATGGGCTTGACTGCCGGACATGTAAAAGATGCCCAGTCGATCGCCCTCGATGCCCACCTCTTCGAGCAGCTCGCGCGCGTGGTCGAGGCGGCGCGTGGCGCGCAGGTTGCCGTGCACGTGGTGGCAGTTGCCGATGGGGCAGGCGACGATGTAGACGCCGTCGGCCCCCTCTTCGAACGCTTTCAGGATATACTCGACGTCCACCTTGCCGGTGCATGGGAAACGAAAGAGCTTGACGTTGGCCGGGTAGTTCAGCCGCAACGCACCGGCGGTGTCGGCCGCCATGCTGCCACAGTAGATGCAGGTAAAAGCCGTCAGTTGCGGCTCAAAGCCGTCGTCGCCGGCGTGCTTATCGGTCACTTGACTCATTCCACTTCTCCAGAGCAGGCTCGTCTAGCTGTCACGCCACAACCCACTGGCCCAGGATCGGCTCTTCGAGCAGCACCAGTTGATCGTCGCGGTAACGTCGCAGTTGAATGGCATTCGCCGGGCATTCGCTCGTGCACGTGCCGCAGCCAGTGCACAGCGATGGCTCGATGTAGGCCGCACCCATGATCCGCCCGACGCCGAGGGTGGTCGGACTGACCTTTGGGATCTGGAAGGGGCAGGTGCGCACGCACGTCAGGCAGCCGACGCACTTTTCAGGCTCGACGACCGCGATCGTGCCACCCACTTCCAGGCGCTCCTTGCTCAGGATGGTCATGGCGCGTGCCGCCGTCGCCAGTGCCTGGGCAATCGTCTCTTCGATGAACTTGGGATAGTGTGCCAGGCCGGCGAGAAAGATGCCCTCGCGCGTAAAGTCCATCGGCCGCAGCTTCAGGTTGTTCTCCATGAAAAAGCCCTCGGCCGACAGAGGCACCTCGAGGATGCGCGCCAGCTCCGGGTTGGTCTCGGCGGGCATGATCGCCATCGACAGCGACACGAGATCTGGCTTGAAGACGATAGGCTGGTTGAGGATGATGTTGTGGACGCGCACTTCGAGCTCGCCGGCATCGTTGATCTGTACCACCGGCGGCCTCGAGCCGTTGTAGCGCAAAAAGATGACGCCGCGCTCGCGGGCCTCGGTATAGTACTGCTCGCGGAACCCATAGGTGATCAGGTCCTTGTAGAGCACGTACACCTGGCAGTCAGGGTTGATCTGCTTGATCGAGATCGCGTTCTTCATCGTGTTCGTGCAGCAGGTGCGGCTGCAATAGTCGATCTCTTGCTCGGGTGCGCGCACACACTGGATCATGACCACCTGGTCGAGCTCACGCGCCGTATCGACGTTCTCCATCAGGCGCCGTTCCAGCTCGAGCTGGGTGATCACGCCCGGGTGCTGTCCATGCAGATAGACATCCCCGTCGTACTCGTAGCCGCCGGTGGCCACCACGGCTACGCCATGCTCGATCTCCCAACAACGTGCCGCGTCGCCGGGTGCTTCGTAGCTGAGGCGCGTCCGAAAGTTTCCGACGTGGCCACTAAAGCCAATCACCTCGGTGTTGTAGTAGAGGGCGATGCGCTCGTGGCTATGCACGCGCTTGATCAGCCCGCGCATCAGGCGCTGCGGGTTGGGGCCTTCGGCCGTCTGGTGCAGCTTGCGCAGATTGCCGCCAAGCTCGCCCAACTTTTCGACGAGAAAGACGTCGTACCCCTCGTCGGCGATCGCCAGGGCCGCCGTCATGCCGGCCAGACCGCCGCCGATGACGAGGGCCGAGCGGTTGAATTCGCGGCTCTCGCGGCCGTACGGTTCGAGGTGCCGGGCGCGGGCGACGTTCACGCGCACCTCTTCCTTTGCCTTGCGCGTCGCACCGATCGGATCATCGCGGTGCACCCACGCGCAGTTATCGCGCAAGCTGACGAACGAAAGCAGGTTGGGATTCAGCCCTTCCTTGCGCAGGATATCCTGAAAGAGTGCCAGGTGCGTGCGTGGAGTGCAGGCCCCCACGACTACGCGGTTGATATCGTGCTCGCGGATTGCCTGGCGGATGGCCTCCGGCCCGCCATCGAGACAGCCATAGTCGAGCGCCTGCGCGTGGACCACGCCCTGCAGCCCGCGGGCCATCTCCAACACGCCGTCTACGTCCACCACCTCGTCGATGGTGGGGTGGCAGTAGCACGCAAAGACGCCAACGCGCGGCTCCTCGCCGGTGATGTCACGCTCGGGCGGGAACTCGGGCGTAGTGACCGCGGTACCTGATTTGCCGTGGAGGAGCGCCATGCAGCGCGCCGCGGCGCCGCTGGCATCCATCACCGTCTCGGCGATCTCTTTGGGCGAGCTGAACGCACCGGCGACAAACACGCCAGGGCGGCTCGTGTCGACCGGCTCGAACTTGTCGGTCTTGCAGAAGCCATACTCGTTGAGCTCGATCTGCATATTCTCGGCGAGGGCCACGGCCATCGGCGGCGGTTCGCTGCCTACCGACAGGACCACCATGTCGTATATGTCGCGGTGAAACTGCCCTTCCTCGTCCTGGTAGCGCAAGACGAGGTTGCTCGTCTCCGGGTCCTCTTTGATCTCGGGGATGCGGCAGCGCGTGTATTGGACACCCCAGAGATCTTTCGACTGGTCAAAGTAGGCCGTGTATTCTTTGGAAAAGGCGCGCTCGTCCATGATAAAAACGCGGCACTCTGTGCCGGGGAAGCGCTGCTTGGCGAGCACGGCTTCCTTGGTGGCGTACATGCAGCAGATGGACGAGCAGTAAGGGTGCTCACGATCTCGCGAGCCGACACACTGGATCCAGGCGATCCGGTCGGGGCGCCGGCCATCCGACGGCCGCTCGATGATGCCCTCCGTCGGGCCCGACCGGCTCGACAGCCGTTCGAACTGGAGCCCGGTGATGACGTTCGGGAACCGCCCGTAGCCAAGCTCCTGCGATG
>DATHUZ010000177.1:0-3939 GCA_035461725.1 Anaerolineae bacterium | reverse complement strand
TAGAGAGCTCGGTCTTGCCGACGGCGGTGGGGCCGGCGATGACGATGAGGGGCGGCAGGGGCTCCTCGCCGGCGCCACCTGGGCGTTCAGCCGCCGACTGCGTTGGCATAGTGATCGATGCGCAGCAGGCGGCCGCGCGCGTCCATCTCGACGGCGATCACGTCGATGCGCCAGTTGCCGGGCCATGCCTCGGCCTGGACGTAGGTCTCGGCGAGGGCGGCCAGGCGCGCCTGCTTGGCGGGCGTGATCGATTCTTCGGGCGAGCCGTAGGCCTGGCCGCGGCGGGTGCGCACCTCGACGAAGGCGAGATCGTCGCCGTCGCGGGCGATGAGGTCGATCTCGCCCGCGCGGCAGCGCCAGTTGCGGGCGAGGATCTGATAACCTTTGTTTTCGAGGTGGCGGGCGGCCAGCTCTTCGCCGTGCCGGCCGAGGCCACGCCGGTCGTCTCGGTGTGACACCCTGCTGCTCCCGTTGACTGGCGGATCCGTGAATGCTTCCGCTGCGTCAAGTATAGCACAGGGTGGGCACAGCGTCAAAGGTGCCGAAGGTACGCCCGCTAATCACTACCCTCCTTGCTGAGCATGGGCAGGTACAGCTTGTGGCCATACTGCACCTCGACCATCAGCGGCCCGGCGGATCGGCCGTCGTAGACCAGTGTGGCGACGATGCGAAAGGTGCCGGGTGGCGAACCTGCCGGGTCCCACACATCCTGGATCGCCACCGACCCGCCTGGAGGCAGGGCGGTTACGTCACGACTATGCTCCATGACCAACTGACCCTCGTCGTCCACCACCCTGAGCGTGGCGGTCGCCGAGAGGACCTCGGTACCCAGATTCTCGATGTCGAAGGAGATCGCCGCCTGTTGTCCCGGCTCCAGGCGCTGCGGGGTGACGGTGAGCCCGGTAAGGGCGGCGGAAACGACACCCAGGTCGAGGCTGCGGCTGTCGTGGTCCAGCGGCACGCCCTGAGTGTCGCGGATGGTGATGTCGAGTGTGTAGGCCCCGGCCTCAAACCCATCGCTCGGCCAGGCGAGGGAGAACGAGACCAGGTCCTGAATGCCTTGCAGGGTGCGCAGGGGAAGAGCGGAGACGATATCGGGCCGCGCTTCACTGCGCACATGGGCATCGACGATCACGTCTCTCTGCACCTCGTCGGTGCTTTGCAGATAGACCTCGGCCTCGACCAGCTGTCCCGGCTCGTAGGCGGAACGAGCGAGCCAGAAGTGATTGATCTCGACAGGGGAGACGGCACTGTCGATGTCAAACATCCACTCTCGAGTAAAGGCAGCGTTGGTCGTATCGACATAATACCGGAAGGGGTAGATGTTGAGGGTGAGCGTGAGGGTGTCGCCGGGGCCGCCGGTGGTCGACCAGGAGAATGCACGGTCGGGCCACGGCTCGAGTGTGGCGGCGGTCGCACCCGCGGGCGCCGGCTGCATTCCGACCTCCAGAGGCACGGCGAGGTCCAAATTGAGGCCGGTGGCCCACTCGGCCTCACCCTGGTCGATGCGGGCGACGTCCCGGATCTCGGTGCCGGCGGGATAGCCGACACGGACCTGGTAAAAGGGCACTTCCGGCTGGTAGGGGACCAACAACACGTCCCCACCCGGGATCTCGACACGGTGTGTGTCGCTGATGGGCGTCACTACATAATCGGGCACGGTGACCGAAAGGAGCTCGAGCGGCCCTGCGAAGACATGCGTGTCGGGCGGTGGGCTGGCAGGGGATACTCGTGACGCGCCGGTGCCAACCAGCCAGTCGGGCTCGAGCTTGGGGTCGCCGTATAACTGCACGGCCTCGTTCGTGAAGCGGAGATAGTTGGGGTCCCAGGCGTTGACCACATCGTCAAAGCGGTCGTCTTTGGCGTCGCGCAGGGCGTGGCCGATGGTTGGGTTGTCGCGGGTCCACTTGTAGAAAAAGTGCGTGGTGATGCGGCGGGAAAAGGGCGAGATGGTCACCTCTGTCGCACCGATGTACGCTGCAGCGCCGTGGGCCAGGAACGCTTCGGCCAGCGAGTAGCCGGCGGGATAGCGGCCGGTCAGACACGACTCGGTGACGAGGAGTGGCCGGCAAGCACCCGGGTTGAAAGATGCATCCACTTCGCCTGTCGCAACATAGTCCCACACCCACCAGTTGCCGTGGCCCGCCAGCAGGATCACGTCCTTGTCGCGCATGGTGGGAAAGAGTGTCGACTCGGGAGGGATGTGCGCTTCTTCAACGGCGAATCCCCGGTCCCTCAACGTGTCGGCAACCTGGTTGCGCGTGTTGCGGAAGTTTATCCAGTCGGCGGTGCCGTCGTGTGCATCCGGGTAGCCGCTGACGGCATAGCCAGCGGAGCTATCAAAGTTGGCAGCGCCGCTGGCCACGGCGATGCTGGCCTGGATGGGCCGGCGCAGACGGGCGGCGTTGTCGCCGACGATCCGCCCGATCGAGAGCTCGGGGTCGGCCTGGTGGCCTCGAATGTTGCTATAGGGGGCGTCGGTATAGTCGACGTCGCCGAGCTCCAAGTTTCCAGCCAGGTAGTAGCCGGCAGAGAAGGAGGGAATGATCTCCAGCTCACCTACGAGCAGCAGGTAGCCCTGCTCTGTCCAGTTGGCGGCCAGTTGGGAAGCCCAGGCGCCTCTCTCGTTGATGAGGGCATCGATGCTCCGTGGGTCACCGGCGTCGAATGGGACGGCCGCGGTGTGGTCGCTGCTAAGGTAACCGAGCACCCCACCTCGCCAGCGCGCAAGGTGGGCCATGTCGGCCAGGAGGCCATCGACCCCACTCGTTTCGTACAGGGCGAACAGGTCGCCAGGGTTGGTGATCAGCAGATAGTCGGCTGCGGACAGCGCATCCTCCACGGCCGTTGCGAGTGATACGGGAGAGATTGACCCCGGCACCTCGACCCAGGTGGAAGGTCTGTGTAAAGTGTCATCCACGCGCCGGTCGGTGCTTGCATACACCAACTGGCTCCACCCGCCGATCGACCGATCGCACGTTCGCACAGACAGGATCGGAACGGCATAGTACGTGAACCTCGCTGTGTCGCCGGCGGCCATATGTGCCGCTGGCAACAGGTCGATCCTGCTCTGCATGAGAGACGGGTCATAGTGCACGCCGGCACCCACGAGGGGCAGGATCTGGAACCCGACCACTGTGTCGGAAACACGACTCAGGTCAACCGGGCCGATACCGACGTTGGTGACCGCCAACTCGACGGCAAAATAGGTATCATGGCGTGTAACGGTACGCTCCAGCACGAGGTCGGGCAGGCGGACGACCTGGATCTCGACCGAATCACGCACGAGACAGCCACGACTGCTGACCGCCTGGGCGGCGAGCACGTGGGTGCCGACAGAGAGACCTGCCGGATCAAAGGTATAACGCAACAAAGACTCCTCGTCGGGCGGGGTATCGTCGACCGGTAGGGGATCACCGTCCATGGTGAACTCGATCGGCTCGATCACGACATAGTAGCCTTCGGCCGGGAGCGGGTCCGACGGAAAGCCTCCCCCGGAATCGGGTATGACCATACCGATGAACTCCCGGGAGTTGACCTGGATGGACTCTGCACCGGCGGGAGCAGTGTCGCCCAGCGTGTAAAGCTTGTGCCCGTCGATGGGAAACTGAAATTCGAGGGTAGGCTGGGTGAAGACACAGTCACGAATCGATGAAAAGTCGGCTTCTGCAGCCTTCCAGTCTAGCTCACCATCGAGATCGTAGGCGTGGCCGGCTACCTCGTGCACCTGGTAAAAATCGTCGGGGCCAAGCCCGGCGATGGAGGGGTTGATACCGACCTGGAAAGGAGCGGAATAGTCGGTGAGCAGGTGTTTTGAATCGATGTTGAATACGACCCGGTCCGTGGGCGTGTTCTCGTCGACGGTGGCAGCGAACACCGGAAGGGTCTGCTGCCCGACAGGAGCAAGGTTGGTGATGATGGGCACGGTGGGGTCGTACA
>DATHUZ010000176.1:0-3503 GCA_035461725.1 Anaerolineae bacterium | reverse complement strand
CTCGCCTGTTTTGAGGTTGCGCAGCTTGACGCCGGTGACGTGGCCATCACCCACGATCTCGGTGACGACCGAGTCCCAGATGACCTCTACCTTTTCGTTGCGGAAGAGGCGCTCCTGGGCCACCTTTTCGGCGCGAAGCTGGTCGCGGCGATGGACGAGGTAGACCTTGGAGGCAAAGCGGGTGAGAAAGAGGGTCTCTTCGACGGCCGCGTCGCCTCCGCCGACCATGACGATCGTCTTGCCCATGTAAAAGAATCCGTCACACGTGGCACAGTAGGACACGCCGCGGCCCGACAGCTCTTTTTCGCCGGGCACGCCAAGCTTGCGCGCCGACGAGCCGGTGGTGATGATCAGGGCCTGGGTCTCGTACGTGCCGCCATAGGTGTGCACCTTGAAGGGGCGCTCCGACAGGTCGACGCTGGTGACGATGTCCATCTCCATGCGGGCACCGAAACGCTCGGCCTGCTGCTGCATGCGCTGTGCCAGCTCGGCGCCGGCAATGTCCTCGGGAAAGCCGGGATAGTTGCCGACTTCGGAACTGATCGCCACCTGACCACCGAGCGCGGGGCCGGCGATGATCAGCGGGTCGAGCTGGGCACGCCCGGCGTAAAGGGCCGCCGTGTAGGCGGCGGGTCCGCTGCCGATGATAATCAGTTTTTCCATACTTCCACCTTCCGAGTCTGCTACTGAATAATAGCGTTCGGCGCTATTGTACCTTGTTTTGACGGCGTTGACAAAAACGTGGGTGGGAGGGGCGGCTTTACATTTCCAAGGGGGTAGGCTATAATCAGGGATGTGGCGCGGTGGGAGACCGGCCACAACGGAGAAGCGGCACGGATCAGGGGGCGGAAGGAGGCGGGGGGATGGTCTACTCGCTGTTGGGCGCGCACGTCAACAATACGACGGGGGGCCTGCCGGAGATAATCGAGGCGTGGAAGCCGCCGCTGGTGGTGGTGCTCGATCACAGCGACGTGTGGCACAGGGTGAAGGAGAGATCGCCCAACACGGTGTTCGTGGGGCGGCTGGTGCGCACCGACGAGCCCGACTGGAACCGGGCAGATCTCGATCCGATCCTGGCGGCGCGCTGGCACGTCGAACTGGTGCTGCCGTGGGCCGAGCGGATGGCCGGCACCTACAGCTACTGGCAAGGGGTGAACGAGCCGATCGTCGGGTCGCGCGAGGCGATGGCGCGCCTGGCGGCGTTCGAGGCCGAGCGGGCGCGGCTGATGGACGAGCGGGGCTTTCTCGTGGTGGTCGGCACTTCTTCGGTCGGCAACCCTCACCTGCCCTACTGGAAGGACTTCCGTCCGGCGCTAGAGGCGGCACGGCAGTATGGCGGCGCACTGGCGCTGCACGAGTACGGCTGGCCGACGCTCGACACTGACCCCAAGTGGTACCTGCTGCGCCACAGGAAGGTGTACGAAGGCGATCCGGAGAGCGGCTGGGAAGGGTTTCCCGCGCACCTGCGCGGCCTGCCGCTGCTCATCACGGAATGTGGGCTCGACGGCCTGATCGAGCTGCCGCACCCGCCGCGCGGCTGGCGCACGCTCTACACGCCCGGCGAGTACCTGGCACAGCTCGACTGGTACAACGAGGAACTGGTAAGGGACGCTTACGTGGCCGGGGCGGCGATCTATTGCTGCAGCTCGGCCGACCTCCAGTGGGCGTCGTACGATATCTGGGAAGAGCCGGCCAGGACGATGGCCCGCACGGCGACGCCGATCTACCGCCTGGGCGAGGTGGAGCCGCCGCCGCCACCCCCGCCCCCGCCGCCGCCCCCACCCCCGCCGCCGCCCTCGACCTGGGAGATCGAGCTGGCGTACCGGCCCGGACCATGGCTGGTGGTGGGGACGATGCCCGAGGTGGGCGTGGCGCTGACGCTGATCGACCCCTGGGGGAACGTGGCGCACTCGGTGAGCGGCACCAAGCCGGAGCACGGCACGGGTGGGTTCGAGTTTCTGGCACCAAACGTCGGCACGTACACGCTGAGCTTTTTGGAGGAGGCGTTCGAGGTGTTGACACACCCGGGGGTGACGGCGGTAACGCTGTCACGGGCCGGGGCACCAGAACCACCGCCCGGACCGCCGCCGGTGCCGCCGCTGGAGCCGCCGCTGGAGCCGGAGCCGCCGCTCGAGACGACGGAAGAAAGGCTGGACTATTTGCTCGCACGGCTGGATGCGATGCTGGAGATGCTGGAGCGGATGGTTGGCTAGGTACATTCACAATGATCCTGAAGGGTTGTCATTGCGAGGAGCGGAGCGATGAAGCAATCCCCTTCTGCGTCGAGCAATCAGTTTCTACCCGCTAGTTGGGGATTGCTTCGCTTCGGCAGAAGCGCCTTCGCTCGCAATGACAGGTGTGCCAAGGGAGAAGCAGCCGTAATGGCGAGCTAGCGTTGTGGGTGGTGTAGAACGAGAAAAAAGCCCCGGCCGGTGTGCGGCCGGGGCTTGGTTACTGGTGGGTCGGATCGTGTTGCCGCGTGGTGCAGTCAGCGGGGATCGACCCACCCGGATCGGGTAGTTAAACCCCTTTGAGCACTGCGGCGAGGATCAACAGCAGCGCCGCGATGAACACCATCCAGAAGGCGACAGTCGACAGGGCCGGAATGAGCCCCAGGTGGGCGATCAGGCCGAGGATCACGAGGATCACCGCAATGACCCATGTGATTTGAGTAGGTGGTGTCAGTTTCATGTTCTTCTCCTTTTGTCAGTGGTAGGTGTTTGATCTCATCCGCGAGGAAACCTGAGGCATCGTCGACTGGTTCTATTATACCACGTGACGCGCAGGCTGTAAAGCCCTTTTTCCTCATCCTGGCAGAAAACAACGAAACTCCAACTTAACCAACGCACCCCGAACGAAGCTCAACCACAGGCCGTCGATTATTGTGAATGGCATGTGCTAAAATATAGTGGAGGGCGGAAGGAAGGCCCGGCCTTCCTTAATGGACCGCCCGTGAAGAGATACCAGGCCGAAAGGAGTTGACTCGAATGTTGGCAACGATTCTGTTTATCGTGTTGGTGCTGCTGCTGCTTGCAGCGCTGCCTGTGTGGCCTTACAGTCGGAGCTGGGGTTACGCCCCTGGCGGCCTGTTGGGCTTCCTGCTGGTAGTCTTGCTGATTCTGTGGCTGGCAGGCATCATTTAGGCATGACCGGTTAACTGTATGGGGAGGGTGTCGCTTCCACCAGAGGCGGCCCTCCCCCATTGTACAGCGCGCGACAGGGGGGAGTGGGGGAAACGACTGAACCCGAGGGCAGCGCGCCAGGTGGTGGGGCCTCGCCCCAAAGACGACACAACATCTATAGCGAGAGGGAGGACACGAATGGCCGAAACGATTGTTCGGTTGTACGACGACATTTCAGAGGCGTACCGGGTTGTGGACGAGCTGGTCCAGGCGGGGTATGACCGCGACGACATTACGCTGATGGCCTACGATCCGGAAGGGACGTATGCCGACTATGTGGACGTGGATTATGAACAGGCCCGGGAGGTGGGCGAAGAGGCG
>DATHUZ010000175.1:0-6815 GCA_035461725.1 Anaerolineae bacterium | reverse complement strand
GACACGCACCTCGACCCGGGCGCGAGCCTGGCACTGGCGGAGTTTCTGCGCGGCGTGCCAGGGGGCTATCTCGTCGCGCTAGCCGCGGCCGACGAGGCGTCGCGCCTGCTGGGGACAGAGGCGGTGGAGGCGCTGCGTGGCATCGGGGCAACACGCGATCTGCGCGAGCGCTTTCGCTGGGGGCACGCCGTGGTTGGGGTGCAGGGTGCCGCGCCCGGCAGTGCGCCAGAAGAGATGGCGTGGATGGGGCCGGCACGGGTCGTGGTGGGCGAGGCGGTGGCGCGGCCCGAGGTGGCGGCGGCGTTGGGCACGATCGAGTTTGAGGTAGCTGGCCCGTAACTCTGCAGTAGCGGGTAACAGGTGGTAGATAGCGGGTATCAGGTATCGGGTATCCGGCGGCCCGATACCCGATACCTGATACCTTATGCCCAAGAGCGAGTAAGCTCGGGCATTATATTTGACAGGGTGCACCAGAACATCTATAATCCGCTTTTGATATTGTCCAGAGCGACGAGGAGTTGAGACGATGATTGACGTGAACGAGCTTCGCAAAGGCGTGACTTTTACCATGGATGGTGAGCTGTACCGGGTGATCGATTACCAGCACAACAAGCCGGGCCGCGGCAAGGCGATCATCCGCACCCGACTGCGGAATTTGCGCAGCGGGTCCACGACGGACAAGACTTTTACCTCTGGTGACAGGGTGCAGGACATCCGGCTGGACCACCAGACGGTGCAGTACCTATACAGCGACGACCAGTTCAGCTACTTTATGGACGTGGAGACGTACGAGCAGTTCCCCCTGTCGGAGGCACTGATGGAAGACGTCAGGCCCTACCTGGTCGAGAATATGCAGATCGAGCTGTCGAGCTACGAGGGCGAGTCGCTGGACGTAGAGCTGCCGATCACGATCGACCTGGAAGTGGTCGAAGCCCCACCGGGCTTTGCGGGCGACACGGCCACAGGGGCGACCAAAGAGGTCAAGCTTGAAACGGGGATGAGGATCAACGTGCCTCTCTTTATCAACGAGGGCGACCGGCTGCGGATCGACACCCGGACGGGCGAGTATTTGACCCGCGTCTAGTGGCAGTTCGTATCATCTCATCAAGTCGGGGGGGAGGATTGCCAATCCGCCCTACATTCCCCCGGCAGGAAGAGAATCAGAGGCAACCGGCCAGGTTGCCTCTGTTTGATTTTTCGCCCCGCGCTATGGTGCCAGGCCGTCGCTGCCGCCGGAATCGTCCGCAGAGGCGGCATTCAGCGCGCGTTGGGCAGCGCTCGGGGTGGCGTCGAGGGCCGTGTGCAGCGGGGCGGAGAGGCGCGCCCAGTCGACCCACAGTTGGTTAAAGGCCGAGTCGGCGTCGCGATACATGGCGACGCCCACCTTTCCCGCCGCGTGGCTATCGTCCTGTCCCATCCACACCAGCTCACCGTTGACATAGAACCAGAGCCGGCTGCCGCTCGCTACGACGCGCACCAGGTTCCACTCGCTGGCCAGGTGCGCGGCCGCGGTAGGGGTCCAGTTCTGTAGAGCAACCGGCGCGCCCGCGCCATAGTCAAAGACGGCAAAGCGGCCCTCACGCGTCAGGTAGAACCCATAGCCACTCGCCCACCGGTTCAGCGAGCCCAACGGCAGGGGATTGCCGCGCACGAGCAAGCCGTGGGCGCAGTTGTCGCAGCCGTTGCGCCAGAGCACGGCCTGGTAATCGAGGTCGGCGAATATCCCCTCGTAGCCGGCCGTGGCCCACACCGCCGGCAGGCCGCCGGTGGTATACCAGTCTTCGCTGTGGATCCACCAATCGCCGCTCAAGGGCAGCCAACCGGCCGCCGAGCCAACGAACTGGGCGTCAAAGCCCGTGGCGTGATCGCGCAGCATGAAGGGGAGAGACACGCGATAGAGGGGCTGTGACGAGCAGCGGACGATCAGCGAGAATGGGGCGAGCCAGGATTCACCGTTGGACGCGACCGCGGCCAGGGTCAGGGGGATCGCAGAGCCGTGCGGCGTCGCCGGGTTGAGTGTCAGCGCAAAAGCCTGCTGGTTGATGGCCGACCTGCCAGATGCGATATCGCCGTAGGTTCCGGCGACGTTGCCGGGCCAGGTGACGTGGGGATCGATCGAGCCGATCGTCGCGGTGACGCCTCTCGCGGTGGCGCCCGGGTTCTCCAGCCTGGCCAGGAGCTCGATCGTCTCCCCACATTCGGGGATGCTGTCGCCATCACCGCTGCTCGCCCCGAGGCCGTCGTCGTCGACCCAGTAGCCGCCAAAAACCAGGGGCCCTACGCCACTCAAGGTGGTGGCGCCGGCAACCGGGGAATAGTCTGACGCCCCAAAGGCGTTGACCGCGCGCACGCGATAGTAGTAGGGAGTGTTGGCCACGGCACTGGTATCGGTAAAGGTGGTCACGTTGGTGCCCGTCGACGAGATCCAGCCCCAGCTTCCGGCGCCGTCGGGCGAGCGCTCGATCTCGAAGCCGCTCTCATCGCCACTCGTATCGGTCCAGGTGAGCACGATGCTGCTCGGCGAAATGGCAGTGGCCGCCAGACCGGTGGGCGCGCTGGGTGGGATGGCTACCGATGGGCGAAAGTTAGCGACCGTGTAGGCGGTGTTGTTGAGGGTCTTGCGGTTGTCGGCGTCGCAGTTGGGACGCGGCACGCCGGGCGCGCAGCCGGTGCCGGTGCCCTCGGGAATGCCCATCGGGTCGCCACCATACCAGACTTCGGGATTGGACCAGTAGGGGAGACGGGTGCAGTTGTAGCCGGCGTCGCTGCACTCCCAGTCATAGGCCATCACGGTGCGCCAGCGGTCGACCGCGTTGACGTAGCCATGAGCATAGGTGTAGGGGGTGATACTGCCATCCTGGTACCAGTCGTGGCGCGCGCCCATGTTGTGTCCGAGCTCGTGGGCAAAGCTGTAATAGCCGGTGGCGCAGTCGAGCTGCACGACGGCAAAAGCCCACGACGCAAAGGTGCCGCTCACCGAGTCCATCATGTAGCTGATCCCACAAAAGCCCCCGCCGTTCGCGACCAGCATGAGGACCTCGTCGGCGCCGTGCGTGTCGCGCCAGCTGTGGACGGCATCCATGTACGAATCGCTCGTCTGCCGCAGGCGGATCAGGTCGAGCTCGATGTCTCCACTTTCCAGGTAAGAGACCTCGGCCGCGTGTACCAGGCGCAGCCGCTGGGTGATGGCACTGTTGGCATACGAGGTGTTGCTCTCGGCCACGGCCAGGTAGATGAGGTCCTCGATGGCGGACGTGCCGCCGGCATAGTTCCTGGCGGCGGGCGTATAGACAACCAGCACGTCGATCGTGGAGCCGTCGTCGGCGAGCTCGGCCGCCACCGCCGGCCGGTCCGGCGTGTCGGGGAGGTCGACAGGCACCGGGTCTGCCTCGGGCGGGAATGCGGACTGGTCGACCTCGCGGACGACGTGCCACCCGTCTCTCACGTGGCGCACCTGGTAGAATGCGTGGGGCGTGACGACGTTGCCGGTCACCCGGCCATCCACGACCAGCAGGACAACCTGGCCGAGCTCCAAGCCCTCGACCTGTCCGCGCCACACGTACCCCCGTCCGCTGCTCTCCAGGCCGTCACGGGCGACGTTGAACACGGCGTCGTCAAAGAGGTTGAGGGTGAGCCATTCACTCGCACGAGCCGGGTCGGCGGGCAGCAGGCTCGAGTCGATGAGCACGGTGCGGCTGCGTCTCACAACCTCGCCGGTTCCCCCGGCCGGGCCCTGAAGCACGTCGGGGGCCGCATCAAGCGGCAAAAAGAGATCGAGCGCCGGAGTCCAGTCTCCGGCCGCGGCGCCTGGATCGAGGATCGCGGAAAGGAGGGGGAAGAGCAGGCAAAAAAGCAGCAAACCCACCACGGTTTTGGTTCTCTTCATCGGTATGCACTCTTTCTGGCAGAGCGCCCGTCGCAGCCGCGGGCCAGCCCTCGCAGGACCAAGTATACCAGAGTCGTACCGACGGCGCCAGATCGAGATTGACAATGGGCAGACCGTGTGTTATAATCGCGCCACGTGGCAGCGCCCCACGTTCTACTCTGGGGGCGTTTTTTATTACTATGGAGGAAAAGTGCTGGATCTGACACTCATCCGCGAAAAACCCGAGATGATCAAAAAAGCGATGATCGATCTGAACGCCGATGCACCCATCGACCGGATCGTGGAGCTGGACGAGCGCCGGCGCGCGGTGCTGACCGAGGTGGAGAGCCAACGCGCCGAGCGGAACGCGGTTTCGAAAGAGATCGCACGGATAAAAGATCAGGCGGAGCGCCAGAGCCAGATCGAGCGGATGCGCGTGGTGGGCGACCGGATCAAAGAGATGGAGACCGAGCTGACCAGGGTCGAGGCAGAGCTGCAGGAAGCGCTCCTCTGGGTGCCCAACCTGCCCCACCCGAGCGTGCCGGTGGGGCCCGACGACTCGTGCAACGTGTTGGTGCGGCAGGAGGGCGAGCCGCGGGCGTTCGACTTTGAGCCGGTGCCGCACTGGGACCTGGGGCCGGAGCTGGGCATCGTCGATTTCGAGCGCGGGGTGCGCATGTCGGGCACCCGTTTTTACGTGCTGCTCGGGCTCGGTGCACGGCTGCAGCGCGCCCTGATCCAGTGGATGCTCGACCTGCACGTGGCGCAGGGCTACACCGAGGTGTACCCCCCGGCCATGGTGCGCCGGGAGATGATGGTGGCGGCGGCGCAGATTCCAAAGCTCGAGGAGAACATCTATCACGACGCACAAGAGGATTTCTGGTTCATCGGCACGGGCGAAATCCCGATGACAAACCTGCATCGCGAAGAGATCCTGGCGGCCGACCAACTGCCGCTGAATTATGTCGCGTTCACACCCTGCTTTCGTCGCGAAAAAATGTCGGCGGGGCGCGATGTGCGCGGCATGAAGCGTGGTCACCAGTTCGACAAGGTCGAGATGTACAAGTTTACCACCCCCGAGACGTCGTACGACGAGCTGGACAAACTGATCGCCGACGCCGAAGCGGTGTGCCGCGGGCTGGAGATTCCGTACCGGCTGATCGAGATGTGCACCGGCGACCTGGGGTTCCAGGCGGCGAAAAAGTACGACCTGGAGTTGTGGGCGCCGGGTGTGGGAGAGTGGTTGGAAGTCAGCTCGTTGTCGAACGCGACCGATTTCCAGGCGCGGCGCGCCGGCATCCGCTACCGGCCGGAGCCTGGAGCGCGGCCGCAGTTCGTGCACACGCTGAACGGCTCGGGGCTGGCGCTGCCGAGGACGATGATCGCGGTGATCGAGAACTATCAGCAGCGGGACGGGAGCGTGGTGGTGCCCGAGGTGCTGCGGCCGTACATGGGAGGGATCGAGGTCATCCGGTAGCGGGAAACCGGGGAGCAGGGACCGGGGAATTAGGCACACGGGTTTTTGACAAATGAGGGGGGGTCTGGTATACTGTCAGACACTGCCGGAGGGGAAGAGGTCCGGCCGCCACGTCACGGAGGGATGGCCGAGTGGACGATGGCGACGGTCTTGAAAACCGTAGTGGCCGCAAGGTCACCGGGGGTTCGAATCCCTCTCCCTCCGCCAGGCGATTTTAGATTTTGGATCTTAGATTTTAGGTTGCAATCCAAAATCTAGAATCCAAAATCGAAAATCGACGGGGGGAGGTGCCGGAGTGGTCGATCGGGGCCGCCTGCTAAGTGGTTGAGGGGTTAAAAGCTCCTCCCAGGGTTCGAATCCCTGCCTCCCCGCCTGATGAGCCCTCGTAGCTCAGTGGATTAGAGCGTCTCCCTGCGGAGGAGAAGGTCACGCGTTCGAGTCGCGTCGAGGGTGCCAGAAATTAGAGTTCTTGCCTGAATCAGGCAAGAACTCTTTTCATAGATAGCAACGATCATCGGAGAGGAAGGAGGGCGACCTTGCAGGCAATCGTCAAGTACGCCCTGGGCAAGGGCCACGTGGAAGTACGGGAGGTACCCGAGCCGACGGCCGGGCCGGGCCAGGTCAAAGTCCAAGTCCGGGCCGCTGGCGTGTGCGGTTCGGACCTGCACATCTACCACGACGAGATCGCGATTCCCATCGAGCCGCCGGTGATCATGGGCCACGAATTTGCCGGCGTGATCGTCGAGCTGGGTGCCGGCGTCGAGGGCCTTCAGCTCGGCGACCGGGTGACCTGCGAGACGACGGCCTGGTCTTGCGGCTGGTGCTTGCCCTGCCGCCTGGGCCACACCAACATGTGTGCCAGCCGCAAGGTCGTGGGCTATGCCGTGGACGGCTGTTTCGCGCGCTACTGCGTGGTGAATCAGCGGCAGGTACACCTCTTGCCGGAGAACGTCGATTTCCTGGCCGGTGCCCTCACCGAGCCGCTGGCCTGCTGCGTTCACGCCGTCCTGGAGCTGACGACCATCTCGGCCGGCGACGTGGTGTTCCTCACCGGTCCCGGCCCTATCGGCTTGCTGTGCCTGCAATTGGTCAAGGCGGCGGGAGGCTATGCCGTCATGTGTGGCACCTCGCAAGATGAGGAGCGGTTGGCGCTCGCCCGCCAGTTCGGCGCGGACCGGGTCGTTAACGTTGAAACGGAAAATACGCTGGAACTGATTGGCCGCTTGACCGCTTCCCAGGGGGCCGATGTCTTTGTGGAATGCGCCGGCGCGCCGGCCGCCGCCCGCCTGGGGCTGGAGGTGACACGCCGGGGTGGCCAGTACACCCAGGTCGGCCTCTTCCCCGGCCCCTTCGAGCTCAAGTTCGATCTGATCGCTTACAAAGAGCTGCGCGTGACGGGCTCTCTCGGCCAGCGCTGGACCTCCTGGCAGCGGGCGCTGGCGTTGATGGCCCAGGGCCAGGTCGATACCCGCT
>DATHUZ010000174.1:0-7532 GCA_035461725.1 Anaerolineae bacterium | reverse complement strand
GGTGATCGCACATTTGTCCTCCGGGTAGATTGGTAAATTGGTAGATTGGTACGCCCAATCTACCAATTTACCAATCTACCAACCTACCAATCTACCCTTCCAAAATAGCGAGCGCCTCGGCGATCACTGCCGGCTCGCTGCGAGGTAGATCGCGCACCACGCGGCCGTCGTGGAGCAGCATCACCCGCCCGGCGTACGACGCCGCAACCGGGTCGTGGGTGACCATCACCACCGTCTGCCCCTTTTCGTCGCACGCGCGGCGCAGCAGCGCCAGCACGCCATAGCCCGAGCGACTGTCGAGGTTCCCCGTCGGCTCGTCGGCCAGCACGATCGCCGGCTCGGTCACCAGCGCACGGGCGATCGCCACCCGCTGCTGCTCCCCCCCGAGAGCTGGTCCGGCTTGTGGTCGCGCCGTGCGGCCAACCCCACCAGGTCGAGCAGATCGTCGACGCGCGCGGCGTAATCTTGCAGCCGCTTGCCGTCGATCAGCAGCGGCAGCGCCACGTTCTCTGCCGCGGTCAGCGTCGGCAGCAGGTTAAAGAATTGAAAGACGAACCCGATCTGCCGCCGCCGCAGCACCGTCAGCGCCTCGTCGTCCAGACGGGCGAGCTGCCGGCCTGCCAGTGTCACGTCGCCGCCGGTCGCGGTGTCCAGCCCGCCCATCACGTGCAGCAGCGTCGACTTGCCCGAGCCCGACGGCCCCATGATGGCGACGAACTCCCCCGCCTCCACCTGGCAGTCGACGCCACGCAGCGCGTCGACCGTTACCTCACCCATCCGGTACTGCTTGCACAACGCCGATGCCGCCAGAATGAAGGCCACCGGCACCTCCCTTATATGTTACGATCCGCGGCGTTCCATCGTAGGCTTGAAGGCCTCTTCCCGGCCTTCCAATCTTATAGCCTTCCGCTCTGTCAGCCCGCCTGCGCGAATGCCACCGCTTCGGCCAGCGCCATGGCGCGCCCCTCGGCCCACGCCGCGGCAAAGGCGGCCACTTCCATCTGGCGGCGCACCGCCGCCACGTCCTGCTCGTAGCGCGCCACGTCGGTGACCGAGAAGGAGTAGTCGATCTCTTCAATCAACGCTTCCGCGTGCCCGAACAGGCGCGCCGCCCGCGCGGCGTCACTGCGCGTACCTGCCACCGCGGCCAGCCCACGCAAGATATAGGCGATGTGCTTCCGGTCCGTCGATTCAGCCGCCAGCACCAGCCCCTCGCGCAGCAGCGCCTCGGCACGCGCGTCATCCGCCCGGGCGTGGACCACGTGCCCCAGGTTGGCCAGAGCACAGATGATCCCGTCCTGCCGGCCAAGAGCCTGCCACGCCGCCAGGCTCTGCTCGTAAAAAGAGACGGCCGCCGGCAGATCACCCCGGTCCGCGGCCAGGTTACCCAGCGCATTGACGGCGAACGCGATCGTGCTGTACGCCGGTGGGTCGAGCTGCCGAGCCAGGGCCAGGCTCTCCTCAAAGTGGCCTCGGGCGCGATCGTGATCCCCCTGGCTGTTGGCGATCCGCCCCAGCCAGCTCAACTGAGATGCCACCCCGGCACGGTCCCCCAGCAGGCGCTTGAGCCCCAGCGCTTCCTCCGCCCGGGCCCGGGCCGCCTCCAGATCCCCCGCCAGCGTCTCCAGCGTGCTCAACCACGTCAGGATTTTCGATTTTAGATTGACGATTGACGGTTGCCCGGTCACAGCGCGATCGTCAATCGTCAATCGTAAATCGTAAATCGATAGGGTTGCTTCGAGCCAGCGGCGGCCTTCCGACAGGTGGCTTTGCAGCGACCAGAACATGCCCAGTGCCGCGGCCATGCGCCCTGCGAGCTCTGCATTCTCGCGGTCGAGCGCCCACTGCAGCACTGCGCGCAAGTTGTTCTGCTCGGCCTCCAGCCTGTTCAGCCACGCCGGCTGCTGTGAGCCTCTCAGCTCCGGCTCCGCCCGCTCGGCCACGGCCAGGTAGTATGCCGCGTGAGCGGCCCCTGCTGCTTCCGTCTCGCCGCGTGCAGCCAGTTGTTCCGACGCGTATTCACGCACGGTATCGAGCAGAAAGAAACGTGTGCCACCCGCTGGCACCTCGCGGCGCTTGAGCAGGTTCTTGTTCACGAGGGACTGAAGAAGCCGGCTGTTCGTCTCGACAGGCAGGCCGGAGACGGCGTCGACTGCATCGGGCGTGCAGCCACCGGCGAACACCGCCAAGCGCGTCAGGAGGTGCTGCTCCCCGGCGGGCAGCAGGCGAACGCTCCAATCGATCGTGTCGCGCAGCGTCTGCTGCCGCATCGGCAGGTCGCGGGCGCCCCCGGTGAGCAGCGACAGCCTGTTGGAGAGCTGGCCTTGCATCGCGGCGAGCGGGATCTCCCCGCATCGCGCCGCGGCAAGCTCGATGGCCAGCGGCAGGCCGTCGAGGCGGGTGCAGATGTCGGCCACGACATCCCCACTCTCCTGGTCGAGGGCAAAACCTGGCTGCACAGCCTGCGCCCTGTCGACAAAGAGGGCGATCGCGGGCGCGCACAGATACCGCTCGGGCTCAAAGGTACCATCCAGGGAGGCTGCGCGCCCGGCAGCGGGACGGTCGGGCACGGCCAGTGGCGGCACGGGCACCCGCCGCTCGCCTCGCAGGTTGAGCGGCTCGCGGCTGGTGACCATCACTTTGAGGCCAGGGCATGCCGCCAGCAGCTCGCCCACAAAGGGAGCCGCCTCCATCACCGGCTCAAAACTGTCGAGCAGCAGCAGCAGATCCTTCTGCCTCA
The DNA here is from genome assembly GCA_035461725.1 of Anaerolineae bacterium. Lineage (GTDB taxonomy): Bacteria > Chloroflexota > Anaerolineae > JAAYZQ01 > JAAYZQ01 > JAFGIA01. The sequence continues at coordinate 4,792 of DATHUZ010000174.1, read as the reverse complement.
GCTCCTCCAGCACCCGGGCCGGTAGATCGACGCCGCCCTCGGCAGAAAAGCCAAGAGCGCCGGCAATGGCGGGCGCGACGAGATCCACCGACGGCAAAGGGGCAAGAGACACGAAATAGATGCCGTCAGAGAAGGCGCCTGCCGCGTCGCGTGCGGCGCGCGCCGCGGCTTCGAGGGCCAGGCGCGTCTTGCCGACGCCGCCGGGTCCGATCAGGGTGAGCAGCCGGGCCTCGCCGTCGAGAAGGTGCCCGATCTGCTCCAGCTCCCGCTGTCTGCCCAGAAAAGAGGTTACCGGAGCGGGCAAGTTGTTGGGTCGGGGCGCCCCGGCCGCGCGGATACGGCGATAGAGGACTATCGTCTCGTCGGAAGGCTCTACCCCCAGCTCGGTGGCGAGCGCCTGGCGGCACACGTCGTACTGCGCCAGGGCGGCACTGCGCTGCCCGGCCCGTGCCAGCAGCCACATCAACTGCCGGTGCGTCTCTTCCTGCCACGGCGCCAGGGCCAGCAGCCGCCGCACGTAGCCGATCGCCTCGCCGTACTGCCCCTGCTGCACGTGGTAGGCGGCCAGCAGCTCGAGTGCGCGCCCGGCCAGGAGCCGCAGCCGCTCCCGCTGCGACGCCATCCACTCCTCGAACTCGATGGCGTCGCGCACGTGGAACCCTTCCAGAAAATCGCCCCGGTAGAGCTCCACGGCCTCGCTGAGCGCAGCCACCTGGGCAGGCGACGACAGCACGCGCCCATTGCTGTACTTTTGTACCTCGTCCTGGAACACCTCGACGTCGAGCCAGTAGGGGCTGGACCGATCGAAGGCGATGGTGTGCCCGGCGACGACCAGGTGTATGCCGGCCAGCCGGCGCAGGTTGTGCAGAGCCTTGCGCAAGCTCGCCAACGCCTCCGCCTCGGGCCAGCCCCCCCACAGCAGGCCTGCGAGCGCCTGTCGAAAGTGGGGCCGGCCGGTCACGGCCAGGTAACAAAAAAGCGCCGGAACCTTGGCCGACACAAAACCGGAGACAGACGTTCCACCGCGCGTGACTTGCAGGTCCCCCAGCAGCGCCAGTCGCAACTCTTCCACCGTCGTAGATCCTCTCTCGAACGCCATTGCGAATAGGAAGAATGAACCGCTCGCTCGGAGGTCCCGTGCACGCTGAAAGGACGATCAGGACCGGCCACACTGGCGAATTCACGATTTCGGAACGCCGAGCCGGTATAATTTACTGCAAAAGTCCTGCTTTGGCAAATCGCCAGGCTTCCGGTTGAAGGCCGGTGCCCATACAGATCCGTTACAGGGAGAAGCAGCGATGCTCAAGCGTCCGAGTCGTTACCACTCGTATCTGCTCCGATTCTGGCAAGATTGCGTCACGCCGGCCGCGCCCATCTGGCGATTTAGCCTGGAAGACCCCCTCACCGGGCGGCGCCAGGGTTTCGCCAGCCTGGAGTCCTTCCTGATCTACCTACAGGCCGAGATGGACGTTGACGTTTCTCGACACGAGAGCGAAGGAGAAGGAGCATGACCTGAGAGCGCACCCACAAGACGCTGAACCCTCAAAGAAACACACTTAACTCAAGGGAGACATGCGATGAACCGGCAACACGTAGTGATTGGCTTTTTGATCGTGGCCTTGACCCTGGCCATCGTTCCCCATCCGCTTCCCGCACAGGCTGCGACGCCTGCCCGGCCCGCGGCCGATTTCGATGGCGACAAGTATGACGACCTCGTGATCGGCGTGCCCTACGAGGCGATCGGTAGTGCGGCCAACGCAGGAGCAGTGCACGCCCTGTATGGTGCGGCGGGCACCGGGCTGGGCGCCACCGGCAGCCAGCTATGGTACCAGGACGTCGATGGCGTGCTGGAGACGTCCGAGGCCGGCGACGAGTTCGGATTCGCCCTGGCCGTAGGCGACTTTGACGGCGATTCTTTTCTCGACCTGGCGGTGGGGGTACATGGCGAGGCGGTGGGCTTTATCCCCACCGCCGGCGCGGTGCACGTCTTTTACGGGACGGCCGCAGGGCTGGCTGCCGGCGGCAACGAGCTGTGGCACCAGGACGCCCCGGGTATTGCCGACGACCCAGAGGCCGACGATCGCTTCGGTTGGGCGCTGACTGCCCGCGATTTCGACGGAGATGGCTATGACGACCTGGCCGTGGGCGTGCCGTGGGAGGACGTAGGGGATCCCGATCAACCCGGTACAATCGTCGCGAACGCCGGTGCGGTGCACGTGATCTATGGCTCGGTGGGTGGATTGACGGCCGACGACAGCGAGGTGTGGTACGAGGGCCAGGACGGCATCAAGGGTGGGCTCGAGCCCGACTCTTCCTTCGGCCACACGCTGGGCGCTGGCGATTTCAACGCCGATGGCCGCGATGACCTCGTCGTCGGCAAGCCGTGGAGTGACATCGGCGGCTTTACAGACTGTGGCCTCGTGCACGTCATTCCCGGCGGACCGTTCGGGCTGTCCAGTTATTCAGACAGGATATGGTACCAGAGCGATGAGAGCCTCGGCGGAGGCCATGATCCGGGGGATAACTTTGGACACGCGGTGGCGACGGGCGACTCGAACGGCGATGGCTACGACGACCTGGCGGTGGGCGTGCCCTACGAGGACATTGGTAGCCCGGCGGTGGAAAACGCCGGCGCCGTGCACATCGTCTTGGGATCGGCCACCGGCCTCACCACGACCGACAACTGGCTGCTGCACCAGGACCTGTACGGCGTCGCCGACAAGGCTGAGCCTCACGACAACTTTGGCCTGTCGCTGGCCAGCGGTGACTTTGACGGCAACGGGTTCAGCGATCTGGCGATCGGCGTGCCGGGGGAAGAGAGCGACCTCACAAAAAGCAACGCGGGTGCGGTGCACATCGTGTACAGTCAGACCTTCGGCGAGAACGAGCTGTGGGATCAGGACGACTTGATGATCCAGAATGATGCAGCAGAGGCCGGCGACGGTTTTGGTCACTCTCTGGCCGCAGGCAACTTTGACGGCGACGGCTATGCCGACCTGGCCGTGGGCGTGCCGTGGGAAGACCTCCGCGACCCGGTCGTCGAAAATGCCGGTGCGGTGGACGTCATGTACGGCTCGGCCGGCGGTCTTTCTGAGGTCAACAACAAGTTCTGGCACCAGGCGAGCACAGGCATCGGTGGCTCACCAGAAGTCGGAGATCTGTTTGGCTTTTCGCTGGCCGCGATTCCGACGGTGCGGCACAGAATCTACCTACCCGTGGTCCACCGCGGGTCTTGACATTTCATCAAAGAGAGGAATCCTGACATGAAGAACGAAAGTGCGAGAGGACGGAAGATTGGTGGTCTGCTCGGGTTGATCCTACTGCTGGTGAGCAGCCTGAGCACCCTGACGGCGCACAGCGCCAGCCTGGCTCAACAGCCCGAGTCGGTGACCGCAGCGTATAGCTACGCCTTTACCTATCAAGGCCGCCTCGACAGCGGCGACGCTCCGGTGAACGGCACCTGCGATTTCAAGTTCGGCCTGTGGACCGCGGCCAGCGGTCCGGCCCAGGTCGGCACGACGCTCGACGTGCCAGGCGTGACGCTGAAAGATGGTGTGTTCACCGCACGGCTGAATTTCGGCTCGACGGCGCACACCGGCGGCGCGCGATGGCTCGAGATCGCCGTGCGCTGCCCGGCAGGCGGCGGGACTTTTGTCACGCTGACGCCCCGCCAGGAACTGACGGCGGCACCGGCTGCCCTGGCGCTGGCGCTGCCCTTCGAGGCCGGCGGTGAGTCGAGCGGGCCACTGCTGTCGTTCTGGAACAGCGGTGTGGGGCCCGCCGTTGAAGTGGCCTCACAGGGCAGTTATGGCCTGTACGTGGATACGGCCGGCGCCGACGGGGTATTTGTGCGAAGGGCCGGCACCCCCACAACGACGACACCCAGCACCGACAAAAACGGCTTCGAAGTGGCCGGGGCGCAGGGGCACGGGCTATGGGTTGGGCGGGCTAACCTGGACGGCGTGATGATCTATTCCGCGGGCGACGACGGCATGACCGTTGCCTCTGCCGGCGGCGACGGCGTGTACGTGGAATCGGCAGGCGGCGACGGCGTGCAGGTGGATGCAGCCGGCGGCCACGGCGTGTACGTCGCCGACGCCGCCCTCCACGGCTACCAGCTCGACTCTGCCGGCTACAATGGCGTCAACATCCTCCAGGTCGCCAACGACGGTGTGTACGTGGAGCACGCGGGCACACCGCTGGTTACGACACTCAGTGGGCACAACAACGGCTTTGAAGTGGCAGGGGCTGAGGGCAATGGGTTGTATGTCGGCTCGGCGGGTATCAACGGGGTATGGGTCAACTCGGCAGCCGGGAACGGGGTGGCCGTCTATGGCGCAGGCCAATACGGCGTGTACGTCTCTACGGCAGCCGACGACGGAGTGTATGTCTCTGCCTCGACGAGCAACGGGGTAGGGGTCGGGTCAGCAGGCGACGACGGCGTGTTTGTGAACCACGCCGGCAGCCCCGGCACCTCCAGCGTCAGCAGCCTGTCCAATGGTTTTGAGGTCGCGGGTGCCGAGGGGCACGGGGTGTACATCGGCTATGCGGGCACGAACGGGGTGCACGTCCACTCGGCCGACTATGGCGTGGCCGTCGACGAGGCACTCTATGGGGTGTACGTCGGGTCGGCGACAGGAAGCGGCATGCGTGTCAACCAGGCGGCGTGGGACGGCCTGACCGTGGACCAGGCGGGCTATGACGGCGTGGTGGTCAGCAACGCCGGCACGCCGCCCGGGTGGCAGAACAGCAGCGCACACAACGGCTTTCAGGTGAACGGCGCCGAGGGATA
>DATHUZ010000173.1:0-3439 GCA_035461725.1 Anaerolineae bacterium | reverse complement strand
CGGCGCTTGCAGTGACAGTTCGCTGGCGCTCGCAGTGACAATTCGCTGGCGCTCGCAGTGACAATTCGCTGGCGCTCGCAGTGACAGTGCGCTGGCACTCGCAGCGACGGTCCGCACGGTGGCAGGGCGGGGGCGATTGCTTCGTTGGCGCTCGCAATGACAGGTTCTTGAGGGTTGAGTGGCGCTGGCGCGATGGATGAAATCGCGATGACAGTTCGTGCAGAGGGGGGGGTAAGAGATGGGGATGAATGGTGTTCTGGAGGTTCCGTTCGTGGATCTGCGGGCTCAGTATCAGGCACTGCGGGTTGAGCTGGATGAGGCGATCCGGGCAGTGATGGAGCGGTCGGATTTCGCGCTGGGGAAGGATGTGGCGGCCTTCGAGGAAGAGTTCGCCTCGTTCTCGGGGACAGAGCACGCGGTGGGGGTGGACAGCGGTCTATCGGCGCTCGAGCTAAGCCTGAGGGCGTTTGGAATCGGGGCGGGCGACGAAGTGATCGTCCCGGCGAACTCATTCATCGCGACGGCGGCGGCGGTGACGTTCGCGGGCGCAGAGCCGGTGCTGGTGGACGTGGACGATGGCAGTTATAACATCGACGTGGACAAGATAGAGGAGGCGATCACGCCGCGCACGCGGGCGATCATTCCGGTGCACCTGTACGGCCAGCCGGCAGAGATGGACGGGATCATGGAGTTGGCCGAGCGGTATGGGCTGGTGGTGGTGGAGGATGCGTGCCAGGCGCATGGTGCCCGATATAACGGACGCCGGGCCGGGGCGCTCGGCCACGCGGCGGCTTTTAGCTTTTATCCGACCAAGAACTTGGGCGCGGCGGGCGACGGGGGGATGGTGACGACGAACGACGGGAAGGTGGCGGAGACTATCCGCGCGTTGCGCAACGTGGGCCAGAAGGAAAAGTATTATCACGAGCTGCCGCCTTTCAACCACCGCCTGGATACGCTGCAGGCGGCGATCCTGCGGGTGAAGCTGAGGTCCCTGGACGCCTGGACGGAGGCGCGCAGGAATTGCGCGACGGTGTACGACGAGGCGATCGGGCGGGCGGTGACGGATGGTTGGCTGCCGGACGGGGTGATAGCGCCGGCGACCAGGCTCGAGGGTACTCAGGCTGACTCGACGCACGTGTATCACCTGTACGTGGTGCGGTTGCCCGATGGGACTCGGGACGCGGTGAAGAATTTTCTGGGCGAGCGAGGGATTGGCACGGCGATCCACTATCCCGTGCCGATCCACAAGCAGCCGTTTTACGCGAATAACGGGTTTAGCAGGGCGAGTTTTCCGGTGACGGAGCGACTCGCCGGGGAGATCCTGTCGCTGCCGATGTTCCCCGAGATGACGGCGGAGCAGGCAGAGTATGTGGTTGACCAAATGGGTGAGGCGTTGGCACGCTCGAACGTCTAGACGTTGGCACGTTCAAACGTTCAAACGTCCGGACGTTGGCATGTGCAGAGATGGGGGATACGAAATCGGATGGATACATCGAGTTATTCGACGCTTTTGTGGCGGCGGAAGTGGTTGATCGCCGGCACGTTTTTGATCACGATGTTGGTGGTGGCGCTGGGGACACTGATTTTGACTCCGACGTACGAGGCGACGGCTACGCTGCGGGTGCGGACGGCGGCGCGTGGGTCGCTGGACTGGGTGGACTATGACATCGCGTACACAGAGCGGCTGATGAACACGTACGCGCGGCTGGCAACGAGTGACCCGGTGCTGCAGGAGGTGGCGCAGCGGCTGGGCAGCCGTGGATTTCCCAGTATCCGGGCCGAGGTGGTGCCGGACACGGAGCTGATGACGATCACGGCAGTGGGGGAGGACCCAGCGCTGGTGGCGGAAGCGGCGAACACACTGACGGCCATCGTGGTGAACCAGGGGGAGGCGCTGTACGCAGAGACGACGCAGTCGGCCGGGGATCTGCTGACGGAGGACCTGGCGCAGGCGGAGGCGGCGCTGGCGGAGGCGCAGGCGGCATATGCGGCGGCGGCGGCAGATGCGCCGGCCGATACGGCGCGGCTGGCGGCGCTGAGCCGGGCGGTGGACGTGAGGCAGGAGGCGTACGCGTCGTTGTTGAGCCAGTACGACCGGGCGCGGATCGCGGAGCAGATGCGGGCGAGCGCGCTCTCGATCGTGGAGCTGGCAACGGTGCCGAATTCGCCAGCGGCGCCGGATCTGCCGATGAACCTGGTGCTGGGGGGGCTGCTGGGCCTGGCCGGCGGACTAGTGTTGGCGGTGGTGTTCCAGAAGCTGGACAGGCGGCTGTACACAGAGCGCGAGGTGGAAGAGGTCACGGGGCTGCCGGTGCTGACGACCATTGGGGATACGCCGCAGTGGCGATCGCTCGTGTTTGGCAGCCAGGCGGGGTCGACACCAGAGCTGTACCACCGCCTGCGCGCGAGTGTGGATTCGGCGCGTGAGGTTCTTGGGCTCGGGTTGGAGGACGGTGGGTACACGCTGCTGATGACCAGCACGCAGCCGGGTGAAGGAAAGTCGATGGTGGCGACGAACCTGGCGATCGCGATGGGCCAGGCGGGCCGGCGGGTGGTGATCGTGGAAGGGAATCTGCACCGACCGGCGGTCCACACGAATTTGAGCCTGCACAACGAGGCGGGCTTGACGACGGTGCTCGAGGGCAAGTGGACGCTGAACGAGGCGCTGCAGATGACGCGGTACGCGGGGGTGTGGGCGCTGACGAGCGGTCCGCTGCGCTCGACGCCGGTGGGGATGCTGAGCTCGCCGCAGATGGGGGAGATGATCGAATCACTGGAGGGGCAGTTCGACGTGGTGCTGCTCGATGGTCCCTCGCTGCTCGGCACGGCCGACGCCTCGGTGTTGGAGACGATGGCCGATGGCGTGGTGTTGGTGGTGAGCGTGGCCGATGCCAACCGCGACGCGCTGCAGGCGGCCAGCACCGAGCTGAGCCGCACGGGCGCCACGTTGCTGGGTGTGGTGGCGAATCGGGTACCGAGGACGGGAGACGAGCGCTTCAAGCGCTACTATGACCGGTCGCCGGCAGCACGCCTGGGCGAGGCGGTGGTCCGAGGGGGTTCGACGGCACTCGGGTCCGGGGTGCGCGTCGGCAGGGCTGTGGGTGCGCCAGGCAGTATAAAGACGGACGGCAGGATCCGGATTCCGGCGCCGGTGCAGGATGGTGGGCCGGGCGCGCAGCCGAACCCTGGAAAGACAGAGACGCAGGGCCGGCGCGTCGAAAACCAGCAGCCCGAGAGGTACTCGGGTTAGCATGAGCCTACGCGGTAGCAGGGTGAGGGGGCGCGAGCGGGCCCGAGGATACTCGGGCTCGGGTCGGCCCTACCGGGTGAGGAGAGCCGGTGCCGGATGGTGGCTGCCTGCCGTGGCGGCGATAGGGCTGGGGGCACTGCTTGGCTTGGCGGTGCTGGCGGTGGGCCCGGTGGCGGCGCTGGCGGGTAT
>DATHUZ010000172.1:0-1754 GCA_035461725.1 Anaerolineae bacterium | reverse complement strand
AGCGAGCCCGATGACCGGTTCGACATACACCTCTGGGAGGCCGAGACGGGCGGCGAGCCGGTCGCCTGGTCGCACTTTTCCCACTACCGCACCTTCGACCTCTTTGCTCACCCTGCCGCCGTCACCCCCGAGCAGCGCCTGGCCATGTTCACCTGGGCCGAGGAGCACCTGGCCGCCCGGCTGCGCGCCGAGGGTGTGCAGCGCATGTCCACCATCTGGATCTCGGAGCACGACGCCGATGCCATCGCCCACCTCACGGCGCGTGGCTTTCAGCGCGGCGAACAGGGCATCACGTTCATGACCTGCCCTCTCGACGACCTCGGCGACGCGCCGAAGCTCGCCCCTGGCTTTTCCATCCGCTCCGTCGCAGGCGAGCATGAGGCTGCCTGGCGCGCCGCTCCCCAATACGCCGCTTTTGAGTCGAGCTGGGACATGGATCGCTACGTCGCCCGCTACCGACGCTTCATGCAGTCGCCCGTGTACGATCCCGAGCTGGACCTCGTCGTCGTCGCACCCGATGGAGAGGCGGCCGCCTTTGCCATCGGCTGGATCGACGACGTCAATCGCGCCGGACACCTCGAGCCGGTCGGCACGCATCCCGCTTTTCATCGCCAGGGCCTGGGACGCGCCGTCGTGCACGAGGCACTGCGCCGCCTCGCCGCACGCGGCATGCGCACCGCCACTGTGTGCCCAGAGAGCGACAGCCCGGCCGCCGTCGGCCTCTACGCCTCGGCCGGCTTTCGACCTGTGCACGAGCTTGGCACATTTTATAGAGATCTGGCATGATCTATTGGATATCAGGTATTAGATATTAGATATTGAGCGTGCTACGAAATATCTAATATCCAATACCTAATATCTAATATCAACACAAGGGGGGAGCTATGTCCAAACGGATCGGCATTCTGGGGGGCATGAGCCCCGAATCGACCATCGCCTACTATGAGTACATCACCCGCACCTACACCGAGCGGTATGGCAACTATGGCTATCCAGAGATTGTCATCTACAGCGTCACCTTTCAGCCCTACGTCGACTGGCCGGCCGAGGGCCGCTGGAACCTCGTCGCCCGTGGCCTTGGCCAGGCGGCAAAGCGCCTCCAGGCCGCCGGTGCCGACTTTATCGTCATTGCCACCAACACCATGCACAAGGTATACGACGAGGTGCAGGCCGCCGTCGACGTGCCGGTGCTCAGCTTGCTCGACGCCGTCGCCGCCGCGGTCCTCGCCCGCCAGATGACCACCGTCGGCCTGCTCGGCACGCGCTTTACCATGGAGCAGCCCTTCTACCGCGAGGCGCTCGTCGCGCACGGGCTGCACGTCCTCGTACCCGACGCCGAGGACCGTGCCTACGTCAACCGCGTCATCTATGACGAGCTGGTTGCCGGCAAGATCCTGCCCGTGTCACGTGCCGGCTTTCAGGCCGTCATCGACCGCCTGGTCAGCCGCGGCGCGCAGGGCATCATCCTGGGCTGCACCGAGATCCCGCTCCTGGTGAGTGAGGCGGAAGTGGGAGTGCCATTGTTCGACACGACGGCGATCCATGCGGAGGCGGCGCTCCGCTACGCGCTCGAAGAGATGTGAGCCCTGCACCACCCGGCGCCTACCTCTACTCGCCGCCCATCCCATGCCTGGGATCCCGGACGCCGGTTTCCTGTTCGCAACGCAATAAGCTTCTTCGAGTCCCCGTCCCTGGCGCGCGAACAGGAGAGGGACGGGCGAGGTAACTGAAGAAAACAGGCGCGCGCTGAGCCC
>DATHUZ010000171.1:0-8255 GCA_035461725.1 Anaerolineae bacterium | reverse complement strand
CCGCAGCAGCGTAAAGTCAAAGGTGCCCGTCCAGATCTCGCCGTCCATCCCCACCAGCGAGTCGAGGCTCGGGCGGATGAACAGGTTGTGGAGCGCCTCCAACGTCAGGTACACGCCCAACAGCGCCAACGTGGAAGCCAGGTCCCACCCGCGGATGCTCTCCACTTGCTCGAACACCACCACCAGCGCCAGCACCCCGGTTACCAAACCGAGCAGCGACTGGAAGAGGCTCAGCCAGAAATTCGCGCGGTAGGCCAGCTCATTCTGTGTCGACGCGCGGGCAAAGCGGGCGACGAGTCGTAAATAGTGCACGTGTGTCCTGGGCACGTCAGCCTCCTACCGCGGCGTAGCGCTTGAGCCCCGCGCGCCACAGCAGGGCGAAAAGGACGGCGGCGAAGAGCAGCCACCCCGCCTGCCACGCGAACCCGGCAGCCACCTCACCCGGCGTGAGCTGCCCAGTGAGCACCTCCACGGGAAAGGCCACCATGTAGCGGAAGGGAAGGATGCCCGCCAGCGTTTGCATCGCGCCCGGCAAAAGCGCCGGCGGCGCGATCTGGCCGCCCAGCAAAAAGATGAGTGACTCTTGCAGCGACAGCAGCGCGTCGGCGCGCGTCGCCCAGAAGGCGAGGATCGCCAGCCAGAACCCCCACAGCCAGCGCAGCGCCCACGCCATCCCCAGCGCCGGCACGAACGCGGCCACGCCGCCGGCCGTGATCTCGAGCTCCGGCCGCAGGATCAGCGCCAGCAGCGCGGCGAGGGGCACGGCGAAGGTCATGAACACCACCTTGACCGCCACCTCTGACGCGACGGCGTCGAACACCGGCGACATGGGGCGCAGCAGCAGGTAGTTGTACTGGCCATACCGGATCGCGTCGCCGACGGTCCAGTTGTTGGTTGCAAACGTGAACTGGTTGACCAGGATCAGCACCACGTAATAGCCCACCACCTGCCCGCGCGTCAGACCGCCCACGTCCCCTTCACCCGCTGCCGTCGACCAGACAAAGAGATAGACGAGGAGCGGGATCATCCACGAGAAGGCGACCAGGTAGAAAAAGCCCCGGTGCTGGAGCCACGACGACCAGGTCGCCTTGACCAGCGCCCACCCGCCGCGTGGGTTCATGCGCCCTCCTGATAGACCTGGTCGATCACGGCCTCGATGGGCGGGTCCTCCACGGCGAGGTCGGCCACCGGCAGCGTGTTGAGCAGTTGGGCCGTCAGCGCCGGTGCCCGATCGCTCGCCACCCGCAGCGCCAGTCGCCCATTCTCCCGCTCCAGCACCTCGACCCCGTCCGGCAGCTCTGGCGTGCTGCCGGCGCCCGCGGCCAGCGTCAGGCGGATCAGCTTGAAGGGCGCCAGCTTTTGCGCGAGGCCCTTCAGCTCGCCATCGTACACCAGCGCACCGTGGTGGATCAGGATCACGCGCGGACAGAGCGCCACGACGTCGGCCATGTAGTGGCTGGTGAGGATGACGGTCACCCCGTGCCGCTTGTTATAGTCGGCCAGGAAACGGCGCAGCCGCGCCTGCATCGACACGTCGAGCCCGAGCGTCGGCTCGTCGAGAAAGAGGACGTCTGGGCGGTGGAGCAGCCCGGCCACCAGCTCGCACTTCATCCGCTCGCCGAGGGACAGGTTGCGCACCGGCCGCGCCAGCAGATCCTCCATGTCGAGCAGTGCCACCAGCTCGTCGAGCGTGCTGCTCACCTGCGCTGGCGGCACGTGGTACATCTCGCCCAGCACATGGAAGGTGTCGAGGGGTGGGATGTCCCACAGCATCTGGCTCTTGTTGCCCATCACCATGCTGATGCGCCGCAGGTAGTCGGGCCGCCGCTCCCACGGCGTGAACCCCAACACGCGCGCCTCTCCGGCGGTCGGGTGGAGCAAGCCCGACAGCATCTTGAGCGTCGTCGTCTTGCCCGCCCCGTTCGGCCCGATGAATCCCACCATCTCGCCGCCCGCTACCTCGAAATTGACGGCGCGCACCGCCTCGACGTCGCGGTAGGTACGCCGCGCCAGGCTCTTCAGAGAGGCGGCGAGGCCCGCCTCTCTCTCCGGCACGCGGTACGTCTTGGTCAGGTCGCGAACCGAGATGACGCCTGCCACGTCAGGTGCTCCTGCGGCTGACGGCGTAGCGCAGCCACACGTGTCCGCCCTCCACCGCCTCGATGTGGAGCAGCTCCAGCGGGATGACGCCGTCGGCCGACTCGAGGTCGGGCGCGCGATAGATCGAGCGCGGCGAGGTGCCGCCGGTCAGCATCGGTGCCAGGATCAGGCTCACCTCGTCCACCAGCCCGGCGCGCAGCATCGCGCCCGCCAGCGTGCCGCCGCTGTCCACCTGCACGGTCTCGACGCCGTACCGCTCATGGAGCGCCTCCATCGCCGCGCGCAGGTCCACCCGCTCCTCGCCGGTGATGACGTACTCGACGCCGAGCGCCTCGAGACGGTCGAGATAGTCGCGCGGCGTCGACCCGGCGCACAGCGCGATCGCCTTGCGCCACCACGGCTCGCGCTGAATGCGCGGCCACTTTTCGATCCGGCCCCGGCTGTCGACGACCACGAGCAGCAGGCGGCTCTCGGTGCCGTCTCCACCCGATGCGTCCACCTCGACCGCAGGCTCTGCCTCTTCTGCCGGTGCCCCGTAGGCAGCCAGCATCGTATCCGCGCCCGTCAACATCGCGTCAGCGCACAAGGTCGCGGCCAGGCCGTAAAAGAGGCCCATGTCCATCGCCAGCCAATCGATCCGCCCGTCCACACTCGCCCCGCTGTGCAGGATCACCCGTGGCAACATGGCACACACCCTCCTCACTTTCTCGGAATCACGGCCAGCGTATCATAGCACAAAATCACGACACTCTGTGTCATGAACTTGCGCACCCGGTCAGAAAACGTCAGGAACCTGCAACGCAATCCTCCGGATTGCGCGTCTCACCACCCGGCGGGTTCTGCCACCCAGAACAGACGCATTTGGGCCGGCGTTGCACATGTCCGGTCCGGCGGAGGCCCGAGCTTGCTCGGGGTGGCCCGCACCTGCCACCAACCGCAAGCCCGCCTCCACCCGCGCTTGCCAAATCGATAGCCTGCGACTATAATGAATCTATCAGAATGAAGGAGCGATCATGTCACCAATTCCCAGGGCAGGCGCGTTGCGCCTGGCAAGCACGGCACGTGAGCTGGGCGCCGAAGCCCTGCGCGGCATCCTCGAAAAGAACGCCGATGGGCGCTGGACCGTGGGCCACATCGAGGTCGAATCGTGGCTGTCGCGCCACGCCGGGCAGGAAGTCGTCCTGGCCGTGGCGGCCATCGACGAAGAGACGCCTGTCGCCTACATGCGCACCTGCCGCACGTGTGGCAACGAGTACGAAGGCCGGACCTGTCCCCACTGCGAGGCGGTGCGCCGGCGGCTCCGCGGAGGCTGACATTCCAAATGCTTTTTGACGAGGCCAAGATTTACGTAAAGGGCGGTGATGGTGGCGACGGGGCGGTCGCGTTTCGCCGTGAGAAGTTTGTGCCGTTTGGTGGGCCCAGCGGCGGCAACGGCGGGTCCGGCGGCGATGTCTTTCTGGAAGTCGAGCCCAATCTGAATACGCTGCTCCGCTTCAAAAGGCAGGTGCACTTTCGGGCGGAAAAGGGCGGGCGCGGCAGCGGCAAGGACCAGCAGGGTGCGAGCGGCCAGGACCTGGTTATCCCGGTGCCGCCAGGCACCGTGGTGTACGACGCGGGCACGGGCGAGCTGGTGGCCGACCTGGTGGACGAGGGCCAGCGGGTGCGCGTGGCCGCCGCCGGGCGCGGCGGGCGGGGCAATGCCGCCTTCCGTTCGCCCACCAACCAGGCGCCGCGTTTGGCCGAGCATGGCGAGCCTGGCGAGGAGCGGTGGCTCCGGCTGGAGCTCAAGCTGATCGCCGACGTCGGCGTGATCGGCATGCCGAACGCTGGCAAGAGCACGCTCCTGTCGGTCGTCAGCGCGGCGCGCCCCAAGATCGCCGACTATCCCTTCACCACGCTCCAGCCCAACCTGGGCGTGGTGGCGATGGACGACTATCAGACCTTTGTGATGGCCGACGTGCCGGGCCTGATCGAGGGCGCGGCCGAGGGGGCCGGCCTGGGATACCAGTTCCTGCGCCACGTCGACCGCACCCGGCTGCTGCTTCACATGCTCGACGGCGCGTCGCAGGACCCACTCGAGGATTGGGACACGATCAACCATGAGCTGGCGCAATACAGCGCCCGCCTGGCCGCCAAGCCCCAGATCGCGGTGCTGAACAAGATGGACCTGCCCGATGCCCAGGCGTGGTGGCCCCTGGTGCGCGAGGCGCTGGAAGAGCGCGGTATCGAGGTCCACGCCATCTCGGCGGCCACGCAGGAGGGGGTGCAGCCGCTCGTGCAGCGCGTCTACCAGGTGCTGCAAACGCTGCCCGGAGAGGAGCCGGCCCCCGACGGACCCGCGATCTTGCGCCCTGCCGAGGATGAAGACACCTTTACCATCGAGCGCGAGGAGGACGCGTGGCGGGTGCGCGGCGTGCGCGTGGAGCGCATCGCGGCCATGACCCCCTTTGTGTTGCCCGAGGCAGCGGCGCGCTTTCAGCGCCAACTGCGCGCGATGGGCATCGAGGACGCCCTGCGCGAGGCGGGGGTCGAGCCGGGCGACCTGGTGCGCATTGCCAACAGGGAGCTGGAGTGGGGCGAGTGAGCTACGACGCCGGCGGACGCCGACGCGTCGGCGTCCTGGGCGGTACCTTCGACCCGATCCACGACGGGCACCTGGTCGCCGCGCAGGAGGCGTGGCACCAGCTCCATCTCGACTATGTGCTCCTGCTGCCCGCCGGCGATCCACCCCACAAGACGGGGCGGCCATTTGCCTCGGCTCGCGATAGGGTGCGCCTGGTCGAGCTCGCCATTGCGGGACGCGCCCACCTGCGTGTCTCACGCGTCGACGTCGAGCGCCCCGGCCCCCACTACACGGCCGACGCACTCGATCTGCTCCGCCAGGAGCTTGGGCGCGAAGTGCGGCTCTTTTTCATCGAGGGCGTCGATTCGCTGGCCGACATAAGCACGTGGCACCAGCCGGAGCGCGTGTTGGCCGCCGCCGAGCTGGCGGTCGTCGGCCGGCCTGGCTACAGCATCGACCTCGACGCACTCGAGGCGCGCCTGCCCGGCCTGTCGCAGCGCATCCACTGGGTGTCGATGCCCGCACTCGCCATCTCGTCCACCGACCTGCGCCTCCGCGTTCGCACCGGCCGCCCCATCTCCTACCTCCTCCCCGCTTGCGTCGAAGCCTACATCGACGAGCACCACCTCTACCGGGCGCCATGACCATACACCAGCCTTCCAGCCTTCCAATCTTCCGGCCTTTCACGAAAGAAAGGAGTTGACCAATGCCCACCCTACTCGAAGAAATGACGTGGCCCGACGTGGAGGCCTACCTCCAGCGCGACGACCGCCTGATCCTGGTCGTCGGCAGCACCGAGCAGCATGGCCGCCACATGACTTTTGCCAGTGACGTCTGGCAGCCGTGGGAGATCGCCGTCCGGTTGAGCGATCGCACCGGCGTCATTGTCGCTCCGCCGGTCAACTATGGCATGTCGCTGCACCACCTCGGGTTCCCGGGCAGCCTGAGCCTGCGGCCCGACACGCTGTCGCAGGTGATGATGGATCTGCTCGACAGCGCCTACGGGCACGGCTTCCGGCGTGTGCTTTTGCTCAACGGCCACGGCGGCAACGTCGCGGCGCTGCAGGTGGCGCTCGCCGAGGTGTTGAACGAGCTGCACGGCATCGACGTGCGCCTGCGCCAGTGGTGGCACGAGCCCGAGGTCAAGCGGGTGCTCGAAGAGGCCTTTCCCGGCGCGTGGATGGCGCACGCCGACCAGGGCGAGACGTCGGTGGTGCTCGCCATCCGCCCCGACGTCGTCCACCTCGACCGGGCCGAGCACAGCCCCGACGCGCCGCACGTCCCCTTTCTCACGCGCTACAATTTCGTCGAGCACTATCCGCACGGCGTGATCGGCGGCGACCCGGGGCAGGCATCGGCGGAAGTGGGCGAGCGCGTCATCGAGGCGGCCGTGGCGGCCTACGAATCGCTGCTTCACAACTGGGGGTAGCAGCGCCAGATTGCATTCTCGAAAAAGGTGTGGTATAATCTCGGCGTTCCATTGCTGGAACCGCCGTTCTTCTATTCTCTCGACGAAGAGACACGCCGCTGGCAGTAGTGAAAGGGGGTGATGTCCGGCACCGACAGCGTGACGCAACTATCGAGCGCCTGGTCAATCGCATTGACAACCTGTCAAGCCTGCATGAAAGGAAGAGGAGGAGGAAACCGTGAGCCGAAAGACGCTTTCCGCGTTATTGAGCTTGTTGATCCTGGTGTCGCTGTTCCTGGCCGCGTGCGATGGCGACGAGCCGGAAGCAGCCACCGAGTGCCCCCCTTGCCCCGAAGCCGGGGAATGCCCGGCCTGCCCTGAAGCCAGCCCTTGCCCCGAGTGCCCCCAGGTGGGTGGGGCCGCCCGTGACATCTTTCAGGCCGTGACCAACCGCGGCCGGGTGGTGTGCGGTGTCCACACCAGCCTGCCCGGTTTTGGCTACCTCGACGAGCAGGGGCGCAACCTCGGATTTGACATCGACCTGTGCCGCGCCGTCGCCGTCGCCATGTTCAACGACCCCGAGGCCGTCGAGTTCGTCGCCATTCAGGCCGCCGACCGCGGGCCGGCGCTGCAGAATGCCGAGGTGGACATGATCGCGCGCAACATGACCTGGACCACCAGCCGCGAGGCGCAGTGGGGCAACTTTACCCAGATCATGTTCTACGATGGGCAGGGCATGCTCGTGCCCGCCGATGCCGGGTTCGAGAGCCTGGAAGACCTGAACGGCGCCACCGTCTGCGTCACCACCGGCACCACGACTGAAAAGAACCTGGCCGACGCGTTCCGGCAGCGAGGGCTCGAGTTCACAGCAGTGACCTTCGAGGACACCTCTGCCGTCTATAGCGCCTACGAGGATGGGCGCTGCGACGCCGCCACCAGCGACAAGTCGCAGCTCGCCGCCGTGCGCAGCGGTTTTGCCGACCCGGATGCCCACGTGATCATGGAAGGCGTGACCCTGTCGAAAGAGCCGCTCACGCCGGCGACGCCGTCGGGCGACGAGCGGTGGAACGACATCGTCGCCACCACCATGTGGGCCCTGATCTATGCCGAGGAGCTGGGCGTCGACTCGACCAACGTCGCCGACATGCTCGGCAGCGACAACGTCGAGATCATGCGCCTGCTGGGGGTGGAGGGCACCTTTGGACAGTCCGACCTCGGCCTCCGCCAGGATTTTGTCGTCGACGTGATCCGCGAGCTGGGCAACTATGGCGAGATCTATGACCGCTACATGGGGCCCGACGGTCTCTCCTTCACCCTCGATCGTGGACTGAACAACCTGTGGAGCGAGGGTGGCCTGCTCTACGCCGTGCCGCTGCGCTAGTACCTGGTCAAGGCTGGATTGACGGGCTCGTAGTAGCGGCTTCAGCCGTTTCTCGCCGCCGACAACCCGCAGTTCACCCTCGATCGGTCACAGCGCACGGCGGCGTCAAGAGATCGTAGAGATTTTGCTGGAGGCGCAGCCCTGGTGCTTTGGGCCAGGGCTGCCGCCTCCCTAGTAGGGAAACGGTGAGCAGACCCATGAATGGATCGAGTGCCACGGCCGGACCTCCGTCCTGGACGCGCATCTTTTACCGGCGCGGCGTGCCGCTCTGGCGCGACGTGGTCGTGTTGCAATGGGTCGCGCAGATCGTCTCGGCCGTAATCCTTGTCCTTGTTACTATCTTTTTTGTCCGCAACGTGCTCGAAGCGGCCGAGGCGCGAGGCCTTGGCCTTGGCTACGGCTTTCTCCGCGACGCGGCCGGGTTTCCACTGCCCGAGTCGGTGCTCCCCTACGACCCGTCGCGGCCCTTTGGTTACGCCTTTCTCCTCGGCCTGCTCCACACCATCCGCGTCTCTCTCGTCGGCATCGTGCTCGCCACCTTCCTCGGCATCGTCGCGGCGCTCGGGCGCCTCTCGACCAACTGGTTGGTGAACAAGATCGCCAGCACCTACATCGAGATCATCCGCAACGTCCCACTCGCGGTGCAGCTCTTTTTCTGGTACTTTGCCGTCTTTGCACAGCTCCCCTCGGTTCATGAGAGCATGAGGCTGCCGGGGCCGATCTATTTGAGCCAGCGTGGACTCTACACCGCGTGGGTGACCCCTACCGGCACCTTCTGGACGTGGATGATCTTTGTTGGTATC
>DATHUZ010000170.1:0-4673 GCA_035461725.1 Anaerolineae bacterium | reverse complement strand
AGGGTATACAAAGGCGGCGACCACCGCCACGAGCGAGAGGGCCAGGCCGATCCAGCGCAGGGCTACCTGAGTGCTATCGGACGGCCCACCGGCGGAAGCAGACGGAGCCGGCTCGGCGCCGGGCATCGACGGAGCGGTGTCGGCGCCGGCGACAGGCAGCAGGTTCATGACCACAGGGCTGCCCGCCGGCAGATCGGTGGCCGCGAAAAAGCCGTACTGCCGGCCCTGGAACAACTGTGCACCGCGCGACTCTAGCTGCTCGCTTTCGAGCTCGAGGCCGGGCTGGGCGACGAGGATGTTCAGAATATCCACGGGGTAGGAGAACTCGCGCTCGAGCTCGACGGCATCGCCGGTAACCATCAGGTGGTACGAGAAAAAGACCATGCTGGTTTCCTGGCCCGGCGGAACCGGGTCGGTGTCACTCAGTCCACCTTCTACCTCGACAAACCGGTCGGCGGCCATGCCCTCGCCGAGGGCAAAGCCCACAGCGCCGTCGGGCAGGGGGATCGAGACGGTGAACGGGGTGTCTCCCTCGCCGGGCTCGCCCACGAAGGTGCGATCGCCGCTATTGCTCAACAGGTGGATCTCGGTGACGCGCATCGCCTGGCCGAACGATTCGGCGATCATGTGCACCGAGCCGATGCGCACCGTCGAGTCGTCGGTGGTCGTTTCATAGACGCTGACCGTGGCAGAGAGCGTCTCCTCGCCTTCGGCAAAGGCATAGGGCTCCTGCTCGGCATAATTGACGTCCAGATAGTCGGCTTCGAGCCAATATTCGAGTGCCGAATCGGTGTCAAGGCCCTCGAAGCGAAAACGGCCATCGTCGCCAGTGGCGGCCTGCTGGACATTCAGCTCGATGCCGTTCTGAAAAGCGCGCAGTGTGACGTTCACCCCGGAGCCGATGGCCGGGCCGCCCTGCGTGCCGTTCACAACCTGGCCTTCGAGCACTCCCGAGCCCTGCGCGGTAGCAGCCGGCGCAGCGACGAGAAAGGCGAGCAGGGCCAGCGCGATGAGGGCCGCCCGCAACGTAAAGGAGTGCATCAAACTTCCTCCCCGGCGGCCAGGCGATGGCCGCATTTGCTGCAAAATACGTCACCCGCACGCAGCGGGGCACCGCAGGCAGGGCAGGCGAGCGCGACAGGCGACGGAGCCGCGATTGGGCCGGCGGGCAAGTCCGCACCGCACTTGACGCAGAAACGGTCGCCCGCAACGTAGGGATGGGCGCAGGCAGGGCAGTGCAGGTCGCCGGCGGGTGCCGGGGCAGTGCTCGGGTCCGCGTCGCGCAGACGGCGGAGCGCTCGCTCGATGTCACGATCTGTGACCGCAGGCGCCGAGGCCGTGGATGCCTGGCGCGACAGGAGTGGATAGGCGACGGCGGCGGTGGCGAGAATGAACAGGATTAGCAGCACAACGATGGTCATGGCCTTACCTCCCCTCTCTGCGCGGGGGCCAGGCCGCGATGAGGGTGCCCACGAGCAGCACCACGCCGCCGATCCAGAGCCAGACGACGAGTGGGGTGATGAGCACCTGGAAGGCGGCCAGGCCGTCGGACTCCATGCTGGAGAGGACGACGTAGAGGTCCTCTTTTAGATTGGAGCGCAGGGCAACTTCACTGACGGCACCCTGGACGTTGCTGTGCAGGTTGCGCTCGGGGCGCATGGTGGCGACGAGGCTGTCGCCACGGTAGACGCCGACAACCGCCTGGTTCAGCACCTTGTTGCCCTCGTCCTCGATGCGGCGGTAAGTATAGTCCTCGTAGGCGAGCCTGTAGGGGCCGACCTCCACCTCTTCTCCCTGCGCCAGGGCAACCTGCACCTCGGTCTGGTACGCCTGCGAGCCGGTGATGCCGGCAACGATGAGGAGGATGGAAAAGTGGATGATCTGCCCACCGTAGCGCCGCCTGTTCTTGCCGATGGCACGGGCGAGGGCGGTGAAAGGGTTCTCGCCGGTGGTGCGCATGCGCGCCGCGGCGCCCTGGGCGAATTGCAGCAGAATGGTAGCGGCGACAAACGCGACGACGGCAAAGGAGATGATGGCCCACAGCTCGCCGACGCCAAGGAGCAAGAGGACGGCGGCGGTGGCAACGGCGACGGCGGCCTGTACCCACATGCTGCGCAGCAGGCGCTCGGCGTCGATGTGCCGCCAGTCGACGAGCGGGCAGACGCCGATGAGCACGACGAGGATCAGGCCGAGGGGGCCCATGAAGCGGTTATAGTTCTCGGGGCCCAGGCTGGTGGGCACGTTGCGCACGGCCTCGGTAAAGGTGGGCCAGAGCGTGCCGAGGAGCACGGCTGCCGCGGAGCCGAGAAAGAGCAAGTTGGTGAGGAGAAAGACAAACTCGCGCGAGAGGAGGTCGCCGAGCTGCCCCTCGCCCTCGAGATCGCGCCGGCGAGCGAGCATCAGGCCGGCGACGGCAGCGAGAATGACGAGCATGTAGCCGAGATAGTAGTAGCCGATGGGCGACTGGGCGAAGGCGTGCACCGACTGGATGAGGCCCGAGCGGGTGACAAAGGTGGCGAACACGGTCAACACGAAGGTGATGCTGACAAGGAAAACGTTCCAGCCGCGGAACATGTCGCGCCGCTGCTGGATGATGGCCGAGTGGACAAAGGCGGTGCCGACCAGCCAGGGGATGAGAGACGAGTTCTCCACGGGGTCCCAACCCCAGTAGCCACCCCAGCCGAGCTCGAGGTAGGCCCACCAGGCGCCGACGAGGATGCCGATGCCGAGCGACGCCCAAGCCGCGAGTGTCCAGCGGCGCGACCCAACGAGCCAGGTGGCATCGAGGCGGCCGGTGACAAGCGCGGCAAAGGCGTAGGCAAAGGGGATAGTCCAAAGCGCGTAGGCGGCAAAGATGATCGGTGGGTGGATGATCATCCAAAAGTTCTGGAGCAGGGGGTTGAGGCTGATGCCCTCGGCCGGCACTGTGGGCAGGAGCTCGAACGGGTTGGTGAGCGTGACGAGGAGCAGGGCAAAAAAAGCCTGGGTCACGCCGAGCACGACCATGGCATAGGGCCGCAGCTCCCGGTCCCAGGTGGGAGGGCGGAGGAGCAAAACGGCGCTGGCGACGGCCAGCATCCAGAGCCAAAGGAGCTGCGAGCCCTCGAGCCCGGCCCAGTAGGCCGACAGCACGTAGGGGGCAGCCAGGTAGGTGCTGACGTGCTCGTAGACGTAGCGGACCTGAAACTCGTGCGTGAACAGCAGCACCAGTAAAATCGCCGACGCCAGCGTCGACAGGCCGGCTGTGACGAACAGTGCATTGCGGGCGCTGGCGACCATCTCGGGCCGGCGGCGAGCCGCGCCGACGAGCGCGGCAAAGGCCGCCCAGAGACCGACGGCCATGGTCAGGACCAGCGTCCCGTATCCGATATCAGCAAGGACCAATGGTTACTCCTCCGCCTCGTACTTGGACGGGCATTTCATCAAGAGCTCGCCAGCCTCGAACACCTCGGCCTCCGGATCGTAGCGGCCAATGGCGACGGCCTCGACGGCGTCGACGAGCATGTCGGGCTGTGGGCCGTGGTAGGAGATGGCGAGCTGGCCGGTGTCGTCCTCGATTTCAAATGTCAGGTGCATATCGCGCGTGCTCCACTCGACCGAGTCGGCCACGATAGCGCCGGACACGCGCGAGTCGCGCGTTTGGTCCGGGCCGAGGGCCTTGACCTCGGCGACCTTGAGGTAGTCACTGGTGGAGCCTGAAAAACTGGTGGCGATGAGCGCGGCAATGACGGCGACGACGACGGCTCCACCGACGAAAAACTTGGCTGTCGAAGACACATCTTCCTCCTGGTAATCTGTTACTCGCGACGCACCGCTGCCCCACAACTGTGACAGAAGTGAGAATCGTCGCGGATTTCGGCACCACACTTGTGGCAAAAGTAGGCAGCCCGTTCGCGCTTGCGACGCGCCACATTTGCAGGCGTGGGTTCACGCTCAGGAGCATTGCCCCGCGCGGGCGCCCGGCGTGGCGCCGGTGCCTGCGTGCGCTGGCCCAGCCAGTAGGCCGCCACGCCCACGCCGACGAGCGCAACAAAGGCGACGACAAAGATGGCGACCGTCGAGTTGTTTTCGGGTGGAGTGGCAGGCTGTGCCGGCGCGGGTGCCGGGGTTGCCTGCTGAAAAAAAGCAGTCGTCAGGCGGTCGTCCTCTTTGGTGTAGCGAAAGGCCCAGCTCTGGCTCTGCCCCGGCTCCAGGCTGCCGGCCTCGAAGGCGTGGTAGCGCAGCCCATCATTGGCCACAGCGGACGAGCCGGCGGCAGGGTCGAGCTGAAAATCCTGGGCGAGCGGCGGCTCCTGGACCTCGATCAGCAGGTTACGGACAGGGTACTCGGCGGTGTAGCTGAAAGTGTATGCGCGGACACCGGCGTCTGAAACGGACAGCTCATCATAGTACTCGAGCTGGAAGTGAGGCGTGGGCAGCTCGCAGGCGACGATCAAAAGATCGCCCTCAACCCGGGTGGTGTGCTGCAGATTGAACCGCCCGCCGTCCTCGCCGATGTACGCGACGGCATGGGGCTCGCCGGCCCGTGCCGGGATGGCGATCTCGAAAGGCAGTGGAAAAGTGCCCTCGACCTGCCCGCGGTAGATGACCAGGACACCCGGGTGATCGTATTCCGGCCAGAGCGAGATGTCGAGGCTCTCCAGGATCGGGGAATCTTGCGCCCAGCTTACCGC
>DATHUZ010000169.1:0-5417 GCA_035461725.1 Anaerolineae bacterium | reverse complement strand
GGCGGTGCCGTGCACGGCCTCAGCTCCGCCTTCGAGGGGCTCAAGTACGATCAGGCCGGCCGGCCGCTCAACCCGAACCTGGTCGACTATCGGATCGCCAACGTGACGGACATCCCGCGCCGCATCCACGGCGACATCGTCGAGACGCCACTGCCGGACGGCCCCTGGGGTGCCCGCGGCGTCGGCGAGCACGTCATGGTGCCGACTGCGCCGGCGATGGCCAACGCGCTGTATGACGCGCTCGGGGTGCGGTTCAACGATCTGCCGTTGTCGGCAGAGGCGGTGTGGAGGAGGCTTTATCCCATCTCTGGTGGATAGCACTTTCCATCCACCAGGTTCCGCATCGACAAAAAGAGCGGCTCGGGCAGATCGTCCCAGGCGAACCAGCCGACGTCGATCATCTCGTCCGGGTCGTTCACGCGCGGCTCGCCCGACACGTACTCGGCCTCGAACCAGACGTTCAGGTCGTGCAGATCGTCGTCGAATACGTCGTTGGTCAGCCCACGAAACTTGAGATTGCGGACGGTGAGGCCGGTCTCTTCCGCCGCCTCGCGCAGCGCACACGTCTCCAGCGTCTCGCCCTTCTCCAGGTAGCCGCCAGGGGTGCCCCACGTCTCGTCGCCATGCACGCCTTTGCGCTTGATGAGCAGGATCTCGTCGCCGCGGCGGATGAGGATGCTCACACCCACGCCTACGCCCGGATTCTGTGCCACGCTCACTCCTTTGACATAATCAAATCGCGGGTTTCCCACAGGAACCCCGCCAGCATGTCGGCGCCCGACGTGCAGCCGTGGGCCAACACTCCGTCCATCGCTTCGATCCACGCTTCGCCTTCCCCGGAAGCCAGCGCGCGCAGCAGTGTCTGCCACGGCGCGCTGCATTCGCCCCGTGCCGCCGCCCGCACAAAGGCAGCCGCCAGGGTGGTAGTGCGCGGTGCTGCCGCCGTGCTGGCGTCGTGGCACAGGTCGGCCGGCGACGGGTGGGCGAGCCAGGCGCGCAGCATAAATCCCGCCAAAAAGTCGTCGCCGGCGGGGGTGAGCCCGCCGCCGAGGCCCGCCAGGTGCCGCGCACCACGCACCAACGCCTGCCCGTCGCCCGCCCATCCGGCGGCGAGCGCTCTGGCCGCCTGCCGGACGGCGAGCAGTGTTGACTGCTGCTCTGGCTGCCACGTCGCCCCACCGTCAAAGAGCGCGAGCAGGCTGCCCGCCGGTGCCGCTCGCAGCGCGGCGTTGCGTAGCGCGCCCAGTCGGTGCCGCGTCGGGAGCCACGAGGTGCGCAGCATCTCCCAGTCGGGCCGCGGCTCCCAGGTGGGCGCCGCCGACAGGTCGACGGCCAGTGGGCCGGCGCATAGATGATCACGGGCGAGGGTGGCGGGCGCCCCCGGGTCGAGGCCGGCGAACGCCCTCACCTGGCCGTCTAGAACGACATTCAGCGGCCCATTGCCGATCACGTTCGCGACCAGGGCCACCGGCTCGCTCCACTCCGTGGACGGCACGAGCAGGCAGGCGCGCTCGAACACGGCCAGCACCAGCCCGGCTGCCGGGGTCCCTGGCAGCCGCTCGGCGACCGCGCGGCTGATCGAGCACGCCCGCAAGCGATCGGTCATGGCGTGGTTACTCCTTGGTGACCACGTTCAGGTCGCTTAGCAGGATGTGGGGCAAGCTGTAGTTGTAAAAGAGCAGTTCCGACTCCTGGCTGACGGCGGCGACGTCGCGCAGCAGCTCATAGATATTGCCGGCGATCGACACGTCCTTGACACGCCCGACAATCTCGCCGCGCTCGATCTTGTAAGCCAGCCCGAGCGTGTTGGAAAAGGCGCCCGAGATGATGTTGCCTTGACCCAGGCCGAGTGGGATGTCGGCCAGCAGGCCATCGTCGATGCCGGCGATCATGTCGGCGAGCGGTGTGTCGCCGGCGGCCAGGGTGAGGTTGGTGAAAGAGGGAGATGGGGCGGAAAAGAGGCCGCGCGACCCGTTTCCCGTCGATTCGACGGCCGCCTGCGCCGCCGTCTTCAGGTCAAAGACGAATCCGCGCACCACGCCTTGCTCTACCAGCACGTTCGTCCTGTGGGGTACCCCCTCGTCGTCGTACGGCGCACTGCCAAAGCGGCCGTCGAGTGTGCCGTCGTCCACGACGTGGACCTTGGGGTCAAAGATCCGCTCGCCCACCTTGTCGGCCATGGGCGATGTGCCGCGGTAGACGGCCTTGCCATCCAGGCCTGTGATCAGCGGCAGCGCGAGCGCCAGCGCGCCCGTGGGTGTAAAGAGGACGGGCATGCGCCCGGAGCGGAGCGTCGCCGCGCGCTGGGCCAGGCGCAGCTTGTCGGCCAACCGCCGCGCGGGTGCGAGATAGTCGTCGTCCCACGTCGTCGCACCCACCTGCTCGAAGAGGAGGAGCACGTCGTCGCCGTGGACGCGGGCGAGGTCGATGCCGATCGAGAGGGGGGAGCGCCGGAAGGAGAGGTCGGCCCCCGCCTGGTTGCGCAGCGACAACTGCTCGATCCCCCGCTTGAGCTCGACGTTGACCTGCACCTCGGGGTCAACCTCGAGGAGCAGATCGACGATCTCTTGCCCCATCTCGACCAGACGCGACACGGGCAGGTCGACGATCGTATCGTCTATTGTGCGCACGGTGGGTGCCGGCAGCGCCCCCGGAAACTCGATCGCCACCGGGTCGCCATAGCTGGCCGATTCGAGGACGTTGGTCACGAGCTTGTCTGCGGCCGACAGGTCACTCGACGCGGAGAACCCGAGCCGGCCATCCTTGACCACGCGCACGGCGATGCCGCTCGTCTCTTCCACCCGGCTGCTTTTGAGGCGGTTCGCCTCGAATCCGACCACGGCGACCTCGGCGCTCATCTCTACCACTTCGGCCTGCTCGGCCTGGGAAGTCAGTTCGCTCAGAATAGACATGTTCCTCTCCTTAAAAGCAGGAACACAGAGATACACAGAGAGAACGGAGATGCACGGAGTCTGTGTCCGTCTCCGGTTTGTCTCTGTGTATCTCTGTGTAACATTTACCGGCCGCCGATGACCACGTCCTGGATGCGGATGTGGGGTGCGCCCTCGGCGGTGAACAGCCCGCCCTGCCCCTTGCCACACTTGCCGCCGACGTGCAGCCACTGAAAGTCGTTGCCGACGGCGTCGATGTTTTGCAGCGTGGTAAAGAGATTGCCGGCGAGGATGACGTCCTTCACCATCTCGGCGACCTGGCCGTCGCGGATCATATAGGCGTAGGCCGAGCTGAAGGAAAAGTTCTCGAGCATGGTCTGGCCGCCAAACATGTCGAACGCGTACACGCCCAGCTCGATGTCGCGGATCATGTCTTCAAACGAGGTGGTGCCGTTGTCGATGGCAGTGTTGGTCATGCGCACGATCGGCGGGTAGCGGTAGCCGGTGGCACGTGCGTTGCCTGTCGGCTGCTCGCCCATTTTGGCAGCCGTCTCGCGCGAGTGGAGGCGGCCGACGAGGATGCCATCCTTGATCAGGTCGGTGCGGCCCGTGGGGGTGCCCTCGTCGTCGTAGGGGTGGGTGCCGCGCAGGCCGGGCGCCGAGCCATCGTCGAATACGTTCAGGATGTCGCGCCCGAAGCGGCGGCCGAGCACCATCATTTCCTGGGCCTGGGGATTCTCATAGACGAAATCGGCTTCCGACAGGTGGCCGAACGCCTCGTGGATAAAGACGCCCGCCAGCCCGGGGTTGAGAATGACCGGGTAGCGGCCGCCGACCACGGTCTCGGCCGAGAGGAGGTCGACGGCGCGCTGGGCCGCCGCGGTGGCCATCTCGTCCAGGTCCTGCACGAACTCGAACCCGTACTGCCCCGACCGGCTCTCGAACCCTGCCTGCACGTTGTCGCCGTCGCGTGCCGTCGCCGACGTGACCACGGTAACCATCGGCCGCTCTTCCTGGATAAAGCTGCCCTGCGAGTTGGCATAGGTGACGTGGCTGAAGGTGTCCTGATAGATGGCGCGCGTGTCGACGATACGGTCGCTGTGGCCCAGGAGCAGCTCGTTGTAGCGCTGCGCCAGTGCCTTTTTCTCCGACATTGAAACGCTGCGAAAGTCGTGCTCCATGGGCGTCCGGATCTGTTCCTGGCGGACCGGGATCGGCGCCAGCTCGATCGGCGTCTCGCTCTCTGCCAGGCGGGCGCATTCGTACGCCTGCTCCACCTTGGCCCTCAGGTTGTCGCGCCGGTTAAAGGTAACGATCCCCCAGCCGCCCCCGCGCACCAGGCAGCGGACGATGCCGCCGGCGTCGACGATGGCACTGGCGGTCTCGAGATCTCGGCCGCGGTAGGCGATGGTCGTATCCTCCCGCTCCTCGAGGCGGATCTCGGTATAGTCGGCCTTGCTGTGGGCAAGGGCGTCGCGGATTGGGTCTTGCATGGTAGTTCCTCCTGGTCGTTTACCACGCGCCGCGATGGACGCGCGACAGATCGAATTGCGTGCGCGGCTCTTTGAATTCTGCCGGGTGGCCGATCGACAGCAGGCTGAGCACGCCGACATTGTCCGGGATGCCGAGCACGCCGCGGATCGCCTGCTCGCGCTCCGGCCTGCCGTGCGCGCCGAGCCACACCGCGCCGAGGCCAAGGCCGGCGGCGGCAACGAGAATGTTCTCGGTGGCCGCCGAGCAGTCGACTACCCACCAGTCGCTGATGGCCGGGTCGCCGCAGACGGCGATGGCGAGCCCCGCGCCGGCAAGCATCTTGCCGAAGGGATGGGCGTCGGCCAGGGCGCGCAGCGTGGCAGGTTCGTCGGTGACGACAAAATGCCACGGCTTGCGGTTCGACGCCGACGGCGCCGCCATGCCCGCTTCGAGCAGCGCCTGGGCGTCCTCGGGCGACACGGGCTGGCCGGTGTACTCGCGGATGCTGCGCCGCGCAAAGATCATGTCGAGTCTATGATCCACGTTTTTCCTCCTCTCTCTCTGTGAGCTGCCCGCCGGGGAAGGAGCGAGCTGCGCGCCGGCATTGGCGCACGGCTCCATTGTACAATAGGCCGGGGGGCAGGGCAAATGGGAGCGCCGGTCGGACAGGCCTGGCTGGTACCTCTGCCCGTCTCTCCTTCTTGACAGCCGTGTGAGAGCGTGTTATACTGTCTGCCTAAGATACTGAGGTACATTTGGCGGACGATGGAGTGGTCCATGACCGAGCCGATCATCTGCGTCGATAACGTGAGTAAGTCCTACCTGATGGGCAAAGAGGCCGTGCCCGCGCTGCGTGGCGTATCGCTGACCATCGAGCCGGGCGACTTTGTGTGCCTGATGGGCCCCAGCGGGTCGGGCAAGACGACCCTGCTCAACATCATCGGCGGGCTCGACGAGCCGAGCCGCGGCCACGTCATCGTCGACGGCCAGAACCTGGTGGCGCTGTCGCCCGACAGGCTGGCCCGGCTGCGCCTGCAAAAGATGGGCTTTGTC
>DATHUZ010000168.1:0-3539 GCA_035461725.1 Anaerolineae bacterium | reverse complement strand
TGTGACGCAGACCCTCTTTTCGTCTAGCCTCATCGCCGAGGTACTGCCGCGCATCTGGGCGAAGGACCCCCAGGAAGGCGAGCGCCGTCTGGCCGAGCTGCGCGAGTTGACGCGCGGCGCCCTGGCCGAGATGCGCAGCCTCCTCCTCGAGCTGCGCCCCGCCGCGCTGGTCGAGGCCAGGCTGGCCGATTTGATGCGCCAGCTCACCGAGTCGGTGATCGGTCGCGCCCGGGTGCCCATCGAGCTCGAGGTAGAAGGGGAATGTGACCTGGCACCCGAGGTCAAGGTCGCCTTCTACCGCATCGCACAGGAAGCGCTCAACAACGTGGCGAAACACGCCCGCGCCACCCATGCCACCGTGCGCTTGCACTGCTCGCCGGGTGCCGCCAAACTCTACGTGTGCGACGACGGCACGGGCTTTGACCCGGCCGTCACTGCTGTCAACAGCCTGGGAGTGGGCATCATGCGCGAGCGCGCCGAGGCGATCGGTGCGGCGCTCGAAATCGACAGTCGGCCCGGCGAGGGCACAGAAGTGTGCGTCCGCTGGCCCGCAAATAAGGAGAGCCAATCTTGACAGAGGCAGAAACAATTCGTGTGTTGTTGGTCGACGATCATGCGGTGGTCCGCAGCGGCCTTGGCGCTTTCCTGTTTGCTTTCGACGACCTCGAGCTCGTCGGTGAGGCCAGCAGTGGCGCAGAGGCAGTGCGCCTGTGCGAGCAGCTCCACCCCGATGTGGTGTTGATGGACCTCGTCATGCCCATCATGGACGGTGCCGAGGCTACGCGTCAGATCCGCGACAGGTACCCCGACATCCAGGTCATCGCCCTCACCAGCTTCAAAGAAAAAGAGCTGGTCGAAGGTGCTCTCTCGGCAGGTGCCATCGGCTACCTGCTCAAAGACATCTCTGCTGAAGAGCTGGCCAACGCCGTGCGCCAGGCGCGGGCCGGTCGCCCCACCCTGGCACCCGAAGCCGCGCAGGCCCTCATCCGCGCCACCCGCGAGCCACAGCCTGTCGGCTTTGATCTCACCGACCGCGAGCGTGAGGTGCTGGCCTTGATGGTCAAAGGGCTCACCAACCCCGAGATCGCACTGCGCCTCGTCGTCAGCCGCTCCACCGTCAAGTTTCACGTCAGCAACGTGCTCTCCAAGCTGGGTGCCTCCAGCCGCACCGAAGCCGTCTCTCTCGCCCTCCAGAAAAACCTCATCCAGCCTGGCTAGTCGTCATGCCCGTCACCAACAGCGCGGGCAGCCATGCCACCGCGCGCGGCGGTAGCCGGGCCAATCAGGCCCGAGCCGGACTCGAGGAGCTGTACAAAGCAGTTGACAAAGCGAGCTGCAGGGGCGCCATCCACGATGTCGTGGTCAAAGCTGATGGTCAGGCACAGCAATTCCCTGTTCCCGATCTGCCCGTCCACGAGCCTGGGTTTGAGCGAGATCCCGCCTACCACCACGTTGACCGTCAGAAAGGGGATCGTCATCCCCCATCCAGCTCTTTTCCCAAACATCCCGACAGCCGTGACGCCGGTGGTCCCCGCAAAGCGCTTGACAGCGTGCGCATTTCGCATCAACACTCGCCAGATCGACATCCTGACCGCCATGGGCAAGCGAGCAAAGAGGGGCGCCCAGCGGAACCACTCCATGCCTCGCGTCTCTTCCACCTCGCCTGCCTGGGCCACCCGGATCTCTTGGTGAATCTGGCGAAACGTCTTTTTGTCCGCTGCACGGATGACGTTCGGTGTGCCCATCCGCCTCGAACGCGTTCGGATTCTCGGTCATAAGGTACACCTCCAACACTGTTTCCAGTCTACCATGAATCCCTCGAAACTACAACGGTGACTCGGGCGGTCCTCACCCTGGTCACCTGACCAGGATCAGAACCAACCCGCTGACCAGCCCCAGGTCTGTCCGGATGCATGGTGCCCCCGGACAGATTGTGTGCTATCCTGGCACTGAAGACAGAAGGTGCGATGCACTGGAGAGGGAAAAGACAGATGTCCACACACCGGGATCTCGTCATCAAAACCGACAACTTGACCAAAACCTACGGGCAGGTGGAGGCGCTCAAGGGCCTGGACCTCCAGGTGCCCAGGAACTCGATCTTTGGCTTCCTCGGCCCCAATGGCGCCGGCAAGACGACGACCATGAAGCTCCTGCTCGGCCTCATCCGGCCCACGCTGGGATCGGGCACCGTGTTCGGGCACAACATTGTGGACGACAGCATCGCCATCCGTGCCCGGATCGGCTACCTGCCCCAGCAGCCGCGCTTTATGCCCGACATGACCGCGCGCGAGACACTGCGCTTTGCGGCCAGGTTCTTTTATACCGGTCCCGGCCAGGCCATCGAGCAGCGCATCGACGACATGCTCGACCTGGTCGGGCTGCGCGACAAGGCCGACCGTCCCGTGAAGGGCTTTTCCGGGGGCGAGCGCCAGCGCCTTGGCCTCGCTCAGGCCCAGGTGAACGAGCCCGACCTGCTCATCCTCGACGAGCCGGCCGCGGCCCTCGACCCCATCGGCCGTCTCGATGTGCTGCGCATCATGGAACACCTGCGACAAAGGACGACAATCTTTTACTCGACCCACATCCTCGACGACGTCCAGCAGGTAAGCGACACCGTCGCCATCCTCAACCACGGCGTCCTCGTCGCCCAGGGACCCATCGAGCAGCTCCTCGCCGGCAGCGAGACGCCGATCTATACCATCTCGCTCCGCGGCAACAATATCGACGACTCGCTGGCCCGCGTGTCGAGCCTGCCCTGGGTCCGCGACGTCGACGTCGTACATCGCGACGGTATGAGCACCTGGCAGGTGAGCGTCGCTGACGAGCGGGCAGCAGAGGCACAGCTCCTGCGCCGCGTCTTGGACGACCCGCAGGTCGTGGTCACCGCTTTTCAACGCAAGCGCTACGAGCTGGAAGAGATCTTTGTGAACATTGTAGAAGGAGACAACCATGGTCGCCCATAGCACACTTCACCCTGTTGAGGAAACCGGCTGGATGCGAGGGTTCGCCAACCTCTTTCGTAAGGAGAACCGCGAGTGGTGGGCCACCCGCCGCTGGCTGCTCCACGCAGTGCTCTGGACCGTCATGATCAACGGCATCATCGCCTTTGTCGTGTTTGTCGTTCCTGCCCTGCTGCCACAGATGGAGCCGGAGGAAGCCGAGGCGTTCGACGTCGTTGCCCAGGGCGTGCAGGGCCTGTTCCAGCTTGGCACGATCGGGCTCGGCCTCGGCGCGATCATCCTCGCCCAGGACGAGATCCTGGGCGAACGCCTGAGTGGCGTCACCGAGTGGATCCTGTCCAAGCCCGTGTCGCGCGACGCGTACGTGCTGTCCAAGCTGGTGGCCAACGCGGTTGGCGTCCTGATCCTGCTCGTCGCGCTCCAGATGGCCATCGCCTACGCCCTCATCTCTGTCGCCGCAGGCGCCCTTCTCCCCGTCGGCCCGTACCTGATCGGGTTCGTCGGGATGGCACTGCACACCCTGTTTTACCTGGCGCTCACGCTGATGATGGGCGTGCTCGTCCAGGACAGGGGCCCGTT
>DATHUZ010000167.1:0-5397 GCA_035461725.1 Anaerolineae bacterium | reverse complement strand
GCAGAGGCGATCCTGCGCGGGGAAGAAAAGACTGACTTTCAGCAGCGCCTCCTGTCCTCTTACCAACGCGTGTCAGAGGGGCGCGACGTGGTCATTCTCGAAGGGGGCGTGAACCTGCGAGAGGGCTATCTGATCGGCCTGCCGACCCCACAAGTCGCCGACCTGCTCCACGCCAAGGAGCTGGTGGTGATCAAGTACGACGAAGACCTGCAGATCCTCGACGACGCCCTCACCGCGCAAAAGCGCCTGGGCACGAGCCTGATCGGAGTCGTGCTCAACGCCATCCCACGCCAGCGCATGCCCTTTGTGCAAGAGTTGGCCAAACCGGCGCTCGAAGAGCGCGGCGTGCCGGTGCTCGCCGTGCTGCCGCAGGAGCGCCTCCTGCTGTCGATCAGCGTCGGCGAGCTGGCCGAGTTCCTGTCGGGCAAGATCCTGTGCTGTGAAGACAAGGCCGACGAGCTGGTGGAGCACTTGATGGTGGGCGCGATGAGCGTCGATTCGGCACTCACCTATTTCCGCCGCAAGCCGAACAAGGCGGTGATCACCGGCGGCGACCGGCCCGACATCCAGCTCGCAGCCCTCGAGACGAGCACCAAGTGCCTGATCCTCACCGGCAACCTGCAGCCCAGCCCCATCATTCTGGGACGGGCCGAAGAGGTAGGCGTGCCCATGATCCTCGTCCGCCAGGACACGTTGAGCACCGTGGAGATCATCGAGCGCTTCTTTGGCAAGACGCGCTTTCACCTGGAAAAGAAGGTAGAGCGGTTCCAGGAAATGATCGAGGACCGGTTCAACTTCCCGGTGTTGTATCGGGGGTTGGGGCTAGAGGTCAAAGATTGAGACAAGACGGTAGATTGGTAGGTATGAACCTACCAACCTACCAGTCTACCACTGACATAGGAGGGACGTATGACAGCAATTGAAGACATTGTCGCACGAGAAGTTCTGGACTCGCGGGGGAACCCGACGGTGGAAGTGGAGGTGCTGCTGGAAGGCGGCGCCACCGGGCGGGCGATCGTGCCGTCGGGCGCGTCGACGGGCGCCCACGAGGCGGTGGAGCTGCGCGACGACGACGCAGAGCGCTATGGCGGCAAGGGCGTGCTGAAGGCGGTGGAGCACGTTAACGACGTCATCGCCGAGGACCTGTGGGGGTTCGATGCGCTCGATCAGATCGGGCTCGACGAGTACCTGATCGAGCTCGACTCGACGCCGAACAAGGGGCGATTGGGCGCGAACGCGATTCTCGGCGTCAGCCTGGCCGTGGCCAAGGCTGCCGCACAGGCCACCGGGCAGCCGCTCTATCGCTACATCGGCGGGGCGTGGGCGCACACGCTGCCGGTGCCGATGATGAACATCCTGAACGGCGGCAAGCACGCGATGGACGGGCCCGACCTGCAAGAGTTCATGGCGATGCCTGTGGGCGCATCCTCGTTCGCCGAGGCACTGCGCTGGGGCGCCGAGACGTACCATGCGCTAAAGAAGGTGCTCAAGAACAAGGGCTACAGCACCGGGATCGGCGACGAGGGTGGGTTTGCGCCATCGCTGGGCTCGAACGAAGAGGCGGTGGAGCTGATCATCGAGGCGGTACAGCAGGCCGGCTACACCCCCGGCCGCGACATTTACGTCGCCCTCGACCCGGCGGCCAGCGAGATCTATCACGACGGCAAGTACGTGCTGAAAAAAGAGGGGCGCACGCTGACAGGCGCCGAGATGGTGGATTTTTACGAGGGCTGGGTAGAAAAGTACCCGATCATCTCGATCGAGGATGGCCTGGCAGAGGATGACTGGGACAACTGGGTGCTGATGCGACAGCGGCTGGGCAACAAGCTGCAGATCGTCGGCGACGACCTGCTGGTGACGAACGTCGAGCGCCTGGCGCGCGGCATCGAGATGCACGCGGCCAACAGCATCCTGATCAAGCTGAACCAGATCGGCACACTGACCGAGACGCTGGCGGCGATCGAGATGGCCAAGCGTGCCAACTGGACCGCCGTCGTGTCGCACCGCTCCGGCGAGACGGAGGATACGACGATCGCCGACCTGGTGGTGGCGACGAACGCCGGGCAAATCAAGACGGGCGCACCCGCGCGCAGCGATCGCGTCGCCAAGTACAACCAACTGCTGCGCATCGAGGACCAGCTCGGCGACAGCGCGGCCTACGCGGGGATGAGCGCGTTCTATAACATCGAGCGACGGTAGCACGCACGAAGGGATGGGCAGCGGGTAACAGGTGACGACACACTCGTCACCTGTTGCTTGCTGCTCCTGCTTTTGGGGGCACCAGGAACCAGGCGAGCACCGCCGACAGGCCAAAGACGGCGGCAGCGAGGAGGAAGGGGAGGCGCAGCCCAAAGGCGGCGGCGATGGAGGCACCGGCCATAGGGCCGATAGTATTGGCCAGAGAGACGGCGCTGGTGTCGACGCCATAGACGGCGCCCTGCCGCCCTTCCGGGGCCAGGTTGGCCAGCAACGCGCTGAGCGCGGCCAACACTCCGCTCATAACCAGGCCAAGGCTGGCCTGCCAGAAGAGCAGGCTCCATGCCGACTGGACAAAGAACTGGGGCACGTACACGAGACCGGCCAGCACCGAGCACACCACCAGCACCCGGCGGTAGCCGATCCGATCGCTGGCCCGGCCGATGGTCAGGGCGCCGGCGGCACTCGTCGCCGCAGTCACACCGTTGACCAGGCCGGTGATCGATGCGACACGCGCCGTGGGAGGCAGCAGGCTCTGGATAAAGAGCGGCAGGGTGGGTAGAATGAAACGCGATGCCAGGTTGCTGATGACACGGATGGAAAAGATGCTGACCAGGCCGCGATCGCGCAGGACCAGTACCAGGCCGTGCCAGACACCCTCACGGACCGCGCCTTCCGCCCGCTGCACGGGCTGAAAGTGCTCCCCGACGCCCCGCCACACGGTGAGCCCGGCAATGAACAACAGCGCGCCGGTGACGACAAACGTGGCACGGTATCCCCAGGCATCAGCCACAAAACCGCCGATGAGCGGGCCGACAGAGGCTCCGACCCAGACCGCCGTCTGCAGCATGCCGAGGGCATAGCCAGACCGATCGCGCGGCGTAGCGGCGGCGACGAGGGTGGTGGCCGCCGCCACGGTGCCGGTGAGAAACCCCTGCATGATACGCAGTAGGGCAAGCTGCCATACATTCTGCACCAGGGCCATGAGAGCGATGATTACGGCTCCGCCAAACATGGCGCGCTCCACCATCAGCTTCCGTCCGTAACGATCGGCAAGCGAGCCCCAGATGGGTGCCACGACGGTCATCGCCACGGCCTGCCCGGAGAAGAGGAGACCAGACCAGAGCTCCACCTCCCCCTCGCCGGTAATGCCCAGCTCCTGGATGAAAAAGGGGAGAAAGGGAGACACCACGGAAAAGCCGGCGATGGCAACCAGCTCGGCCCCCCAGATGATGTACAGGTTGCGCTTCCACATTTCCACGATGACACCTCATGAAAGTGATCCGTGATTCGTGATTCGCGAGAAGGGGAAGATGGTGGCATTTCCATTTTCCAGTTCGCCAGGGCCATCCGGCGGCGCGTCGTCATGGGCGTATTATAGCACCGGGGCGCGGAACGTGGAAGATTGGAAGGTGGGAAGACTGGAAGATTGACCGGCCTTCCAATCTTCCCACCTTCCAGCCTTCCAGATCTTTGCCCACCATCCGCACTTGTGCTATACTACGCCGCGTGGAAACCGTAATCTCACCCACCTGGGAGCAGTTGATCATCGACGACGACGTGCACACGATCGTGGTGATCGGTGAGTCGGACACCGGCAAGTCGACCCTGGCCCGCTACCTGTTTGCGCGCCTGTGCAAGGCGGGAGTGCGGGCCGCCTACCTGGACGCGGACGTGGGGCAGAGCACGCTTGGCCTGCCGACGACGCAGACGGTGGCTCTCGCGAGCGAGGCGGGCGACGGCACATTTCCACCCGGCGGGGCTTGCGCGAGCTTTTTCCTGGGCGACGTCACGCCGCGTGGTCACTTGCTTCCCACCGTCGTGGGCGCGCGGCGCCTGGCGGACCAGGCGCGCGCGTGGGGTGCCGGCGTCACGGTCGTCGATACGACAGGGCTGGTAGACCCGGCGCAGGGTGGCAAGGCGCTCAAGCAGTGGAAGATCGAGCTGCTAGCCCCCGAGCTGGTGGTCGCCCTGCAGCGCGAGCGCGAGCTGGAGCCGATCCTGTGGCCGCTGCGCCGCGACGGCAGGGTGCGGGTGGCCGAGCTGCCGGTGGTGCCGCAGGTGAGGCGCCGGTCCCGAGAGGCGCGCATCGCGCACAGGGAATCACGGTTGGCGCGCTATTTCGCCGGTGCGCGCACGCAGACGGTCAATCTGCGGCGCACGGCCGTGTATGACCTTGGGCGGCTGGCGCCCGGCGCGCTGCTGGCATTCCAGGATGTGGCCGGCCTGGTGCTGGCGCTGGGTGTGGTGGACTCGGCGGACCGGGCAGGCGGGACGGCACAGGTTAGGACGCCGCTGAAGAGCCTGGAGGCAGTGGCGAGCCTGCGCATCGGCGTCGCCCGTTGGGAAAGATAAAAAAAGGGAGAGTGTGGATGAAACCAAAACTGCGCGACGTGCAGGTGCACCCGATCCAACACCAGGGCCAGCCGATGCTGCTGCTGCAGGACCCGCTGGGCCTCAGCACGACGGCGATCGCGGTGCCGCGCCCGCTGGGGCCGGTATTGATGCTGATGGACGGCAGCCGCGAGCTGACCGAGATCGACGCCGCGCTGCAGGTACGCGCGGGCGTGCGGCTCGCACCAGGGTTGCTGGAGCGGCTGGTGTCGGACCTGGACGAGGCGCTGCTGCTGGACAACGAGCGCTCCGGGGCGGCGCGCGGCGAGGCGGTGGCCGCCTATCGCCAGGCACCCTACCGGCCGCTGACACTGGATGGTGCCAGCTTTTCGGCCAACCCGGCAGAGGCAAAGACACAGCTCCAGGCGTACGTCGACGCGCTCCCGCCGGCCGAGGGGCCGGTGGACGCGCGGTCCGTCCGTGGCGTGGTGAGCCCCCACATCGACTATGGACGTGGCGGGCCGGTGTACGCGCAGGTGTGGCGTGACGCGGCAGCGGCGGCGCGCGAGGCGGAGATGGCGATCGTGTTTGGCACCGATCACCAGGGGAGTCCCGGGGCGCTGACGCTGACCAGGCAGAGCTATGCGACGCCGTGGGGCACGCTGCCAACGGATGACGCGGCGGTGGACGCGCTGGTCGGGGCGATCGGCGAGGAGGCAGCATTCGCCGAGGAGCTGCACCACCGCACCGAGCACTCGATCGAGCTGGCGGCCGTGTGGCTGCACTTTGCGCGGGGCGGTCAGCCGCTGCCGGTGGTGCCGGTGCTGTGTGGCAGTTTTGGCGCCTTTGTCGAAGGCGAAGCCGATC
>DATHUZ010000166.1:0-2387 GCA_035461725.1 Anaerolineae bacterium | reverse complement strand
GGTCGTGCAGCACATAGTTGAGGACGATCAGCCCGCCCTGGCTGTGGCCGAGCAGAAAGCGCGGTTGTCCGGGCTCCGCCTGTTTCACCAGGTCGACGAAGGCGCGTACGTCGCCGCGGTACTCGTCAAAACAGCCGACGTGGCAGCGCTGGCCCGGCGACCGGCCCATGCCGCGCAGGTCGAAACCGTAGACGGCATAGCCGCGCGGCACGAACCAGTCGACCACGTTGCGGTAGCGTCCGCTGTGCTCGCCAAAGCCATGCACGATGGCCAGCACCGCCCTGGGACTGCGCTCGGGGCGCCAGCGCTGGTAGTAGAGCTCGACTCCGTCCTGCCCGTGGAACGTTGCTTCGTGGTGATTCATTTACACCTCGTTTCTACTGCGCTCAAGTGTCATCTCAAAAGGGCGGATTGCCAATCCGCCCTACGTCCCCTCGGTTATTGAGAGGATACGCCTGAACCTGGGCTGCTGAGGCCTATTCTACCACGTTCAACGAGGGAAGGCAAGAATGGTCAGAGAGCACATTCCACCAGTGCGCCTGGGACCTGGCGTGCTGCTAGCGCACGCTCAGGTCGTCTCGCTCGCTGCTGGGCGGCTCGGCGAGCACGTAGAGCCGGTGGGTGGCCTTGCCGACGGGCGTACAGGTAAGGATCGTCAATCGCTCCTCATCCGCCGGCCCGATCAGCCGCAGTTGCTCGGCCATTTGCGCGGGCGAGGCATTCACGTAGGGCAGCTTGAGAATGTCGACGACCTCGTATATATAGGTGAGCTCGCCCACGTACACGAGAATCTGGTCGCCGCGGCGCACCTTGTCGAGGTGTAAGAAGACCGACCCATAGATGTCGCGGTGGCCGTTGATGACGACGTTGCCACCGGTCCCGGGATAGGCCGACGTCTCGTGAAAACTGGCGATGTCGTGCAGTGTGTCCCAGATCACCATCTTTTCCCCACCGCGCACCACTGTGACCGGCCCAACAGGCCGGACCGGCGTGTCGAGCTGGATCGAGGGGATGACCAGGCGAGTCGGGGGCGCGCCGGTTGGAAGCGGGATGGGTGTTGGCGTCGGCAGGGGCGTGACGGTGGCGGGCACGGGGGTGGGGCTCGGTTCCAGGGTCGCCGTGGAAGCCGTGGTGGGAATGAACGCGGCGCTGCTTTCGCCGGTCCAAGCCGGGAGAGGAGTGCTCGTGGCGGGCAGGGTTGGGCTCGGAGCGGTTGTGTCGAGGGCCCGGGGCTGTGCGGTCGCGCCAACCGTTGGCGCGGGGTCGGACGGAGATGCCACGGCCTGCGTCGAGCGGGTGAGAAGTGACGTCGATTCCAGCGCGCGCCCGATCTGCGGCCGGTAGACAATGGCGATGCTCAAGAGCAGGGCGAGCAGCACGCACGAGGCGAGGCCCAGGGACAATGTGACCGCGAGCGTGCGGAGGCGATGCCCGCCTGTACGCTGCGCCTGGGCGCGCGCAGCGACGTCGACCTGGCGGCTCGGGGCAGGCCTCCGTGCCGGGGGTGGGCCTACCGCGGCCCCCCACGCTGCACGCGCTTCCGGCAGCCGTGGGCATTGCCTGTGGCGCAGGGTGAGGCACACGGCCGCCCGGTAGGCGCTGCCGGGCGCTTCGGCGGGCAGCCGTGCGGTGCAGCACGCGCCGTGGTTCGGGGCCGGCCGCAGGTAGGGACAGGCATCCATTACGGTTGCCCGCCCCACCGGCTGCGCGCGAAAGGGATCCCGTCGGCACCTCGCGGTAGGCCCACGTGTGTGGGTATGTGTGCCACGCGCCGGATGTGACTCACGCCGACAGGCGCCGCCCCAGGATCGCCGAGATGCCGCCGACGGCGACGATGACGGTGCCCCACAGGAGCATGGGCACGTCGATCAAGCCGCCGGTCAGTGGTACCCCGGGCACCACCGTCTCTGTCGCGGTGGCGACCTCGGTTGTGACCACGGCGGGCACCGCGGTGGCAGGTGCCTCTTCCTCTGGTGGACGTGTCCTGGTCGGCTGCGGAACGGGCGGGTGCGGGGTGCGTGTCACAGCCGGCGCCGTTGGTGGGATCGGGGTGTCGGTGGGCGCGATCGGGGTGTCGGTGGGTCCGACCGGCGTTTCGGGCGGTGCGGTGGTTGGGGTATTGGGCACCAGAGTCGGGGTGGGTGTGTCGGTGAACCCCACCGGGTCAGCCGATACCGTGGGGGCCAGTGCCGAGAACCTGGTGACGAGGGCGAGGGCCACCAAGACGAGAGTCACGTAGCGTCTAGCTCCAACCTTTTTCACTGCGAGCCTCCTTGTACGTTATCAAGCGTGTGATAATAGATCAACGGTAAATAGATGGCATGAGGACCCTCCGGCGCGAGATAGAGCGACGTAGCCGGGTCCCCAAGCAGGACGTACGTGTCGAC